>NZ_FOXR01000082.1:0-1508 GCF_900115765.1 Caldicoprobacter faecalis
TACGAGAGAGCGTATAAGGTATCTCCCGTGAAGGGGAGTAGTGGCCGAGTGGCGCGGCCCGTGGCTGTGTCGTTCCTATTGGGGTGGCACGGTGTTACTGAACCGAAGCGCAAGGATAAACTTTTGCGTACATCCGCTTGAGGATGCCCCTCAATTTATTGAGGGGAGGACGTCACAAATTTAAAATTCTAATAACTTAAAGCTAAATCTGACACTATCATCTGAAGCGGGATGAAGAGTTATAAATAATGCTTTATAGGTTAAAGAATAGGATAAATTTAATCTAGATGAAGTATCGTCTGCATATGATACACATATTCTTTTATCAGGAGTGGGTGTTGTTGGTTTTGCATTAAAATATGCATGTCCTTTTACGAAAGCTTTTCTGGCATAATATTTTGTTGTTTCCCATCCATATCCATCATAATAGTATTTTGGTATGTTCCATCCATATCCATACAAAGTTGCAGTAGAAGGTCTTGATAAATCTTCTGTCATCTCCCAAGCATCACCTGGACTAACTTTATACCACATTCTTAAATTGTATTTGCTTGGCACTAAATACCATCCTTCAGGTAATACAAAAGCAAAAGTATCGTTAGCTACCTTGTTTGGAACTTTCCATTCGAATGTTGGATATATATGATATACTCCACTACTATCTTTGAATGATGTAACCGTCAAGGATAATTCAGAATGTGGTATAGCATTTGGACTTATATCACCGTCATCTGTATTCGGGAAAGTAATTGTTTCCTCATTATATCCGCTAAAAATTAAATTTTTCGTAGTATCAATGGTTTCGTATATATAAGTTTTAAGCTGCTCATCTAAGGCTTTAACCATATCTAATGGCATGCCTGTTTCGAGCAAGAATTCATCAATTTCATTTATATTATAACTAGCAGGTTGTGTGCTATAATCAGGGTTTTTCTCTTTTACTGTTTTACATCCTGAGCCTAAAGTAGATATAATTAAGAGGCTTATTAATAAACATTTTACTAATTTTTTCATAGACCTTCTTCCCTCTCTTTATGCTGTAAAAGTTATGGAAATAAGTTCATTAAAGGCATCCTATTTATCCATTATATTTATTTTACAACCATTATATTTATTTTACAAGAATTCTGCAGAAAGCCTCGTCCTTGTAGGGCGGGGATGAATGCAAGGGTTGAAACTGAGAACCAAGTATGATATAATTAAACCAAATCTTGGAATTAAGAAGGTTGGTTTAGAATGAATACCTACAAATCCACACGACATGCTAAATTCCTAATCAACTACCACTTTGTTTGGATACCAAAGTACAGAAAAGACTTTTTAAAAGACCCTGAAGTAAAAAATACAGTTGAAGAAACAATCAGGGAACTATCCAAGACATACAAGTTTGATATTTTAGCACTTGAAATAATGCCTGACCATATTCATCTATTTATTTCTGCACTTCCAAGGTATTCTCCAAGCGAACTTATTAATGTTATAAAGGGCGCTACTGGCAGGAAGATAGG
>NZ_FOXR01000036.1:0-18529 GCF_900115765.1 Caldicoprobacter faecalis
ATAAAACTGCTGGAGGCTCTTTTAGGTCAAGGACGGGCGCAGCCCGGCGATAGCGAATCCTTGACCTAAAAGAAGCCGGAAGCAGTAAAATTTAAAGATTAGTGGTGATAATTTAACCTGATTCTAGCCAGAGGGAATTTTACACAAAAATTTGGACTTGATCAATCCATACGAATAACTTCTTTTATTTTAATAGACAATAATGTTTATTAAAGTAAAAGGAGGGGATGGTATGAGAGTAGCAACGCTCACTGCTTTGCCAAGAAATGAAAAGGGCAAGAAGGCAAGACGGGAGGGTTTTATCCCCGGCGTTGTTTATGGCAGGGAAATCAAGAGCTTGCCCGTCAAGTTTGTGAAGCGTGAATTTTTAAAAGTTTTAAGAGAGCATGGAGAGAGGCCTAGAGTTAAACTGATAATAGATAATCAAGAGAAGATGGCTCTGGTTAAGGATATAGAGAAAGAGCCGATTATGGGTGAGGTGCTTCACGTGGACCTGCAGCTGGTGGCTGCAGGGCAAAAGATTACCTGTGATATACCCATTAAGTTTATCGGACGCGAAAAGTTAAAATCAAAGGGATTGATACTTCAAGTCAATATAGACAGCATAAACGTTACCGGTGAAGCGACCGTCATTCCTGAGCACTTTGTAGTGGACGTGGGCGATAAGAATAACGGGGATGTTGTGACGATTGAAGACCTAAATATTCATCCGGAAATACAAATAACGGACTTGCCGGAGGATGCCATAGCTGTTATAACCTCGGCTGAGGAGGAAACTTCTGAAGAAGGTGAAGAGTCTGAGACCGCTTCTAGCTAAAAGAGCAACGCTTGATTCAAGCGTTGCTCTTTTTTTATCCTTAGTTGAGTTCATCATATGCAGTTGATCCAACGCATATAATATCAGAGAGTGATATTCGATATGAGGTGGGAGGAGTATCTGTGAAATCAAAACCAAATATTAGATGCATGTTTGCTGGCGGGAATACGCCCGATGGTTTTGTAAATTACTTTGGAGAGATACTGGAGGCCAATACAAACAGGATATTTATAATAAAAGGTGGACCAGGGGTAGGCAAGTCGACTTTTATGAAAAAGATTGGCCAGGATTTGCTTGATAGGGGATATGACGTTGAATACTTTTATTGCTCCTCGGATCCCCATTCCCTTGATGCTGTAGCGGTACCCGATTTAAAAGTGGCCATAATGGATGGTACAGCCCCTCACGTGATGGATCCACGGTATCCAGGAGCTGTCGAGGAGATTATCTATTTTGGCGATTACTGGAACGATGATGTGCTGGTTGCCAACAGGGAGTACATAATTGACTGCACAAATCGAATAAAGGACCTATTCAATACGGCCTACAGCCAGCTTAAAGAAGCCAGAGTCGCTTATGATGAATGGAAGGGCTACGTGAAAAGCTGTGTGGACAGGGCTGAATATCAACGGCAGGCCGACTTGCTCATCAGAAAAGTGTTTAAAAGATTTGATGTTTTGGGCAAGGATGGCCGGGCAAGGCATTATTTCGCCTGTGCAATCACCCCTTCTGGTATAAAGGATTATACTGATACCTTGCTCAAGCCCGGCATGGATGTATATCCCGTTTACGGTGGACCGGGTTCGGGGGCCAAGGAACTGTTAAGCAGGGTTGCGCACATAGCTGAGTGGCAGGGATTTTTCACCGAAAGGTCGCACTGCCCTATTGAGCCCCAGGATTTGGATATGGTGATTATACCTGAGCTTAACGCTGCTGTCATAAATATATGGGAGCCATTTCGTAGCGCTGTGCCTGAGGGCCATGGAATAAACCTTGGGGAAGGCATAGACCTGTCAGCGTGTCTTAACGAGGCAAACCTGGATGAAGAGCGCAGGAGGGCTTTATCAGGTGCCCACGAGAGATTTTTGGAACTGCTTGATCAAGCTATAAGCAATATTGCACAGGCCAAGGCTGTTCACGACCAGCTGGAGAGCTATTACATTTCAGCCATGGATTTTGAAAAGATTGAACAGGTTCGCCAGCGGATTGTTCAGCGCATGCTGAAATACGGAAAGGGCCGCTAGAGCCCTTAATTTTATACAATTTTATGCTTATTTTTTGTGATGCTTTTCTATGGTAACCCTGCTGGTAGTGTGGTATAATATAACCAAACCCTAACAAAAATTACGGGAGGCGGTCAACATGATACATTTTATCATTGGCCCGAAGGGAAGCGGGAAGACCAAGAAAGTGATTGAAATGGCGAATCGGGCCATAGAGGAAACCAAGGGGAACGTGGTGTTTATCGACGGGGATTATCGGAAGATAACGGGTCTGAAGTACCAGGTTCGGTTCATCAACGCCAGGGAGTTCGGGTTGAAAGACCTAAATGTGCTGTACGGGTTCTTGTGCGGGATCATTGCGGGGGATTACGATATCGAGCATGTTTATATCGATGGGATCATTGAAGATTTAGGGGGAGATATAAAGAGCATAGAGGATTTTGTGACGGATGTGAAAAAGCTTTCGGACAAATTCAATATACAGTTTGTGATCACCATGAGCGGCACTCCCGAGAGCGTACCTGTTTTCCTGAAAGAGTATATGCTAGAAGAAGAATGCATAGCATAAAGAGGGCTTAAAGGGAAACTTAAAGGAAAACAAGGTATTTTAGCCGAGGGAAAGCCCTTGGCTTTCTTTTTGATGATGCCTCCCGTACTTTATGAAACATCTCAAAAAGGATTCCAACTCTGTAATATTCACAAATAGCGTAGCTGATAAATGGGACTTTTCCCATAAGTAGGGCTAAAAAAGGGAAAAGTTTTTTTATTTGACGAGAAGTTTGCGAGGGAGTATAATGAATCAAAAATCCCAATATACACTGAATGGTAGGAGAGGGATATGCTGTACAAAAGCACGCGTGGAGGAGATGCCAATCTGCCTTCTATGGATGTTATCAAGCAGGGGATTGCCAGCGATGGAGGGCTGTTTGTACCCGATGAGATTCCCGGTTTGTCCATGGACGACTTCAGGATGCTGGCGCAGGAGGGTTACCGTGAAAGGGCAGTAAAGGTCCTTTCGCTGTTTTTGACCGATTATTCGCAGGAGGATTTAACAAGGTGCGTGTATTCAGCCTATAACCTGGAAAAGTTTGATGTGCCCGATATTGCGCCTGTATTGAAGCTTGACGACCAGCTTTATATTTTGGAGCTGTGGCATGGGCCGACCTGTGCATTTAAGGACATGGCCCTGCAGCTTCTCCCACATTTAATGGTCACGGCTGCAAAGCGAACCGGCGAGAAGGACGATATTGTGATCCTTGTGGCCACGTCGGGGGATACCGGCAAAGCGGCGCTGGAGGGGTTTAAAGACGTCTCTGGAACCCACGTTGTGGTGTTTTACCCTAAGGAAGGGGTAAGCTCCATGCAGCAGCTCCAGATGATAACTCAGGAAGGTGCCAACGTCCATGTGGTGGCTGTGGAGGGGAATTTTGATAGCGCGCAGTCGGGTGTAAAGGCCATATTTGCCGACAAGCAGCTGGAACAGAAAATGGAGCAAAAGGGATACCGCTTCTCATCTGCCAACTCCATAAACTGGGGAAGGCTGGTGCCCCAGATCGTTTACTATATATCTGCATGGCTTAATATGCTGAAGGCTGGTGAGATATCAGAGGACCAGCTGGTGGACGTGGTTGTACCCACCGGCAACTTTGGCAATATTCTGGCGGCCTATTACGCTAAGAGGATGGGTGTGCCAATACATCGCCTGATTTGCGCTTCCAACAGAAATAAGGTACTTGCTGACTTTATCAACACGGGTATATATGACCGCAGGAGGGAATTTTATAAAACCATATCGCCTTCTATGGACATTTTGATATCCAGCAACCTGGAAAGGTTGTTGTTTGAGCTTTCGGGTGGTGACCACGAAAGAGTGAAGACGTGGATGGCCAGCTTACAGAGCGAGGGCCAATACAGGATAGACGATGATAGCCTGCACAGGCTTCAGGAGGTCTTCTGGGGAGGGTATGCCGATGATGCCCAGACCCTTCAGGCCATACGCAGCACATACCAGGAATATAACTATGTTTTGGATCCCCATACGGCGGTGGGAAAATGGGTTTATGATGAGTACAGGAGGCAGACGGGTGATGACCACAAGGCGATACTGGCCTCAACTGCCAGCCCATTTAAGTTTGCAGGCGATGTTTTGAGGGCCATACTGGGGCAGGACGCAGTAGAGGGCCGGGGCGAATTTGAATTGCTGGATGTTTTAAGCCGTGTATCGGGCTTGAATATTCCACTGAGTTTGGCGGGATTGAAGGAGAAGAACATCAGGCATACCATTTCATGCAGACAGGATCAGATGAAAGATGTGGTAATTGAACTGCTTAAGATCGACGAGGTGTAGAGCATGAGGATAGCTTTGGTTCAGCTAAATCCTGTTGTAGGCGACTTGAAAGGAAATGCGTCGAAGATTATAGAATTTATAAAAAGTGCCAGGAGTTTGAACTGCGATTTGGTGGTATTCCCTGAGCTCAGCTTGATCGGCTATCCGCCTCAGGGGCTCCTCAAGCTGAAGGATTTCACGCGGGATTGCCAGGCGGCATTGCGTCAGGTTGTCGAGCATACCGACGGGATAGGGGTGTTGCTCGGCACAGCCCTACAGGATGATAAAAAGGGGCTGTATAGCGCTGCGCTGCTAATAGAAAACAGGCAAGTGGTGGGGTACACTGCCAAGCGCAAGCTGAAGGTTTTAGGCGCTTTTGATGAGGCCTGCTATTTTGAGCCGTTTTGTGGAACTGACAGCCTGGCCTTTAGAGAATACAAACTGGCTGTGACTGTGGGAGATGACGTATGGGGCGATGCCGAATACAGGGGCGTTGATTTGATTATCAACATTTCGGCTAGTCCTTATTGTTACGGTCAATTTAAGTGGCACAATGACATTTTGGTCCGTGTTGCGAAAAAGATTGGAGCCCCCCTGGTGTATGTAAATCAGGTGGGAGGCAACGATGACTTGGTATTTGCAGGTACAAGCAGGGTGTTTGACGAAAAAGGGCAATGTATGGTGCAGGCACAGCCCTTTGTAGAGGAGATGGTGGTCTTCGATTTGGGCGGTGTTCATTGCCCGTTGCCCTGCCTGCAGGAGGATATCTCATGGCTGTATAAAGCGTTGGTTTTGGGAGTCCGCGATTATTTTTCAAAGAATGGCTTTAAGAAAGCCGTATTAGGCTTGAGCGGCGGCGTTGATTCGGCTTTGGTGGCCTGTATAATGGCTGATGCTCTGGGGCGGGAAAACGTGCTGGGCGTATATATGCCTTCCAGGTATTCTTCAGAGCACAGCAGGCAGGATGCTCAAACCCTGGCAGAAAACCTGGGGATACAGTACAGGGTCATCCCTATTGAGGATATCTTTAAAGAATATTTGAAGGTGTTTAACGGTTCACCGTCACCTGTGGGTGATGTGGCCGAAGAGAACGTTCAGGCAAGGATCCGCGGGAATCTGCTCATGTTTATAGCCAATCGAGAGGGGCGGGTGCTGGTATCTACCAGCAACAGGTCTGAGACATCGGTCGGCTATACCACAATATACGGCGATATGTGCGGTGGCCTTGCGCCCATTGCAGATATACCTAAAACTGTTGTCTATGATGTCTGCAGCTATGTAAACCGGGATCAAGAGGTCATTCCGCACAATACTTTGATTAAGCCGCCATCGGCCGAACTGCGCCCCAATCAAAAGGACCAGGATTCTCTGCCACCATATGACGTCCTGGATGCGGTACTCAGCATGTATATAGATGAGGGGCTGTCTGCCGACGAAATTGTGGCCAGAGGTTATGACCGCTTGGTGGTGTGCAACATTTTGAATATGGTACAGCGCAGCGAATACAAGCGCAGGCAGGCTCCTTTAGCCATCCGTGTCTTCAGCCCTATTGAGAAGGCCGGCAGAAATCCGGTGGTTCATGGATATCGCTGGGAATGATGTGGTGAGCGTTTTATGGAGATATATGATATGCGCTCCCCTGAGCTGTTTACGGAGGACCTGGTGCCGTGCATCATGGGGTATTACTATCGCAGCTTTAACAATCAATATACCATGACTCCCCATAGGCATAAACAGGTAGAAATCATGTATGTCGAGCAGGGCGAATGCAGCGTTGAGGTGGAAGAACAACGGCTGTTTATGCGGAAGGGGGAGTTCGTCTTTATAAACGGCGATGTTCCCCATCGCCTTTTGGTTGAAGCAGGGCATCCCTGTAAAATCCTGAACATCGAATTTGTTTTCGTACCCAACAGAGGGGAATTTTTTTCGTTTGGCGCTTTTTGTCGCAAAATATCCGATCCGCCCATATGCTTTTTTGAGGATGCGCCTTATTATATCTTGAAAGATACCGAGGAGATTTACTGGTTGCTCAAAAGGATGATAGCTGAGCTGGATGGGAATCGTGGAACGGCACAGATTTCAACCAACCTGCTGTTCTGGCAGCTCATGCTGCAGATTACAAGGATAATAGAAGAACAGCGCCTGGGGAGTTCAGATCCACAGATGGCTTATGTGCGAAGTGCCATTCACTTTATCCATAAATCGTATCACAGGGATATAAAGGTAGAGGATATTGCAAAGCGCGTCGGGCTCAACAGGAGTTATTTCCACAGGATATTTAAAGAATACATGGGGGTGACGCCGGTTGAATATCTCACGCGCGTGAGGATCAACCGCGCAAAGGATTTGCTTATCAAGACCAACCTTTCCATGAACGAGGTAGCTCAAAACATAGGGATAAGCAGCCAGCAATACTTTACCTATCTTTTTAAAAAAGAGACCGGTATGTCTCCGGCAAGGTTCAGAAAGCTTTTTGAGGTGGATTATTTTCAGCGTAAAAAAGTTAAGGCCGACGAGGCCGGGTGTGAATGAGGATACTTATGTCTGTGAAGTGGTTTATCCCGGGTATGATGAGGAGAATAAGATCAAACCATAGGAGCCTGCTGAGGCTTGAGGAAAGCCCAAAGGGGAGGTATAGCGCTTGAACTATAACCAGATTATGGTCATATACGGCAGTGAGCCACAAAAGATGGTCCCAACATTGCTGGATGCGGTGGGATTGGTTGATGAGCTTAAAAAGGATTTTGTGATAGGGATTAAGCCCAATCTCGTAGTGGCCAAGGAATCCTCGTCCGGAGCCACCACTGATCCTGAATTGGTTGGGGCTGTGGTGGAATACCTGAAGGTGCATGGATTTAACAACCTGCTAATAATGGAAAGCTCCTGGGTGGGAGACAGTACAAGGCGGGCTTTCAAGGTATGCGGCTATGAGGAGATTTCCCGCAAGTATGGTGTTCCGCTTATAGACCTTAAGGAGGACGCTTACAGGGAAGTCAGAGTGGATGATTTAACTTTGAGGGTGTGTAGCAAACCCCTTGAAGTGGATTATTTAATAAACATGCCGGTGCTCAAGGCTCACTGTCAGACCAGGCTGACATGCGCTCTGAAAAACTTAAAGGGATGCATACCGGATAGCGAAAAGAGGCGTTTTCATTCTCTGGGGCTGCACAAACCCATTGCCTGTCTCAGCGCGGTTGTAAGGGCGCATTTGACTATTGTAGATGCCATAGTGGGGGATTTGACCTTTGAAGAGGGAGGTACGCCGGTTCAAATGAACCGGATTATCGCGGGTAAGGACCCTGTGCTGGTGGATGCATACGCTGCCCAGCTTATAGGGTACGAAAAAGACGATATAGCCTATATTTCAATGGCCGAGAAGCTGGGAGTGGGCTCAGCTGATGTGACAAAGGCGGACATCGTAGAACTAAATCAGAATACCAGCGGTGGCAAGAAACTTGAGGCATCAAGACGGGTGGCGAGCTTGGCAAAATATGTAGTAGAGAAAGACGCCTGTTCGGCTTGCTATGGAAGCCTTATTTACGCGCTGGAGCGGTTAAGGGAAAGAGGGCGATTGGGTGGATTGAAATCCAAGTTATATATCGGGCAGGGGTTTAGAGGGCAAAAGCTTGAAGGTATTGGCATTGGTTCGTGCACCCGTGGATGTAGCACCTGTCTGCCAGGGTGTCCCCCAAAGGCCAGGGATATTGTAGAGTTTCTTGAAAGGCTACTCAAGTAAAGTTTGCATGATGCTCTTTTGCAAAAATTAAACAGGTACATCGTCAAAGATGCCCTGTATACAAGGGCATCTTTTTTTATTTTCAATTTAAGCCGTGTAACATTTTGGCGCTGCGCAAATATAATGGCAAATAAAGGAGGATATATAGATGAATATGCAAATAGAAGGGGGTACTGCATATGGACTGCCGATATCCAAGGCATTATCCGCCGCGAGCGCCCTATATGTACTGTGATTATCCGATGAGGAAAGAGGTGGAGCTGGCGGAAGCTTATATACCTTATCAACAGTATACCATTAGCTTTTCACCAATGGAAGCACTGCATGCGGGAACCATGTTTCCAGAACTGGTAAGGCCATATGAAAAAAAGGGGTGTGAAGGAGGGAAAGGCAGATGAATCATACTCATGCTGACAACGAAAGAAGAGAGCTGTTAGAACAGATAAGGGCAATTGAATTTATGACAATAGATCTCAATCTCTATCTGAATACTCATCCAAACGATCGCAGGGCGTTGAATGAGTACAATTATTACACTCGTCAATTGCAGGCACTTAGGAAAGAATATGAAATGCGTTATGGGCCTTTGACCAACTTTGGATACTCATTAAGCCAATACCCATGGGCTTGGATTAACGAACCCTGGCCGTGGGAAGAAGATCACTATATGGAGGGATGTTAAGATGTGGGTTTATGAGAAGAAATTACAGTATCCTGTGAGAATAAAGAATCCAAATCCCAAGATGGCAAAGTATATTATTACACAATACGGAGGACCCGATGGGGAACTGGCGGCTTCGCTTAGATATCTTTCCCAGAGATATCACATGCCCATTCCAGAAGCCAAGGGAGTGTTAAACGATATAGGTACCGAAGAACTAGCACACTTCGAAATAGTTGGTGCTATGGTCTACCAACTGATGAAAGGTGCTCGCCCTGAAGAAATTAAGATGGCTGATATGGGCACGTATTACGCTGATCATGATAATGCCGTTTATCCAAGCACTGGTACAGGCGTGCCTTTCACTGCTGCTTATATTCAGTCCAAGGGTGACCCAATAGCAGACCTTCATGAGGATTTAGCAGCTGAGCAGAAGGCGCGTGCAACATACGAAAATCTCATCAAGCTTGCTGATGATCCAGATGTGATTGATCCTTTGCGTTTTCTAAGGGAGAGGGAGATTGTTCATTTTCAGAGATTCGGAGAAGTGCTACAGAAGGTTCGAGAATATATGGAATCCAAAAAGTATTTTTAAGGCGTAATGGATAGGGCTGAATATTCACAGTTTTTTATACTCTGACATATATTGTTTAATGAAGGAGAGCCAGAAGGCTCAATAAGAAAAGTATTTAAAGGAGGTATGGTTATATGGGTTTCTTTGGTGACAGGAGATTAGGTGACGACGACAGCTTGCTCTTTTTCTTCTTACTGCTGGTGATCATATTCTGCAATTGTGGAATATTCAGGGATTCTGATGAGCTGTTGTTCTTCTTCCTGATCCTGGTGTTCTTGTTTAATGGAGACTGCATCTTTAGAGGAATTAGAGACTCCAAAGAATGCTAAAACGTTGACTGTGGCAAAAAGAGGGAGTGCTGCAGTATGCACGCTCCCTCTTTTTTGATATCTCCGACAAGATCAAAATTACAAGCTCGGAGCTTTTTATGCGGCTTAAAACAAGGTTATTCCAGTGTAACTACCAAACTCTGGGGTATATAATGGATAGCATTAAATATTCACCTTTTTTTATACTTTGACATATATTGTAGTAAAGACAGAAATAAAAGACCAAATCAGGTAGTACTAATCATTAAAGGAGGCATGAGTATATGAGTTTCTTTGGAAGGAGATTAGGTGAGAAGGACGACAGTTTGCTCTTTTTCTTCTTACTGCTGGTGATCATATTCTGTAATTGTGGGCTATTTAGGGATTCTGATGAGCTGTTGTTCTTCTTCCTGATCCTCGTGTTCCTGTTTAATGGTGATTGCTTCTGCCGAGGATTTGGAGGAGTATCGACAAAAGAAAGCTAAGGTATTGATTAGGGAAGAAAGGGGGAGTGCTGCAGTATGCACACTCCTCCTTTCTTGTTTGCCTGTTTATAGGTGCATTATATCCATAGGCTTTGTTCTTTATTAAATAAAATTTTTTAGCGAATTAACAATCCAAATTAGAAGAATTTGTAACTGCAGTTAATATGCTTGGAAATCTAGCAAAGTAGAATTACGAACTGAAAGTTAATAAACAAACTTGTTTATAACGGGTTATCTTAATGTATAATTATGAGTAGATATTATACTATAGAGGTATAGAGGTGATGTAATTATGAAGTTTAAGGATAAGACTGTCATCGTTACGGGTGGAGCACAGGGAATAGGCATGGCTATTTCGCTGGCTTTTGCAGAAGAGGGAGCCAATGTGGTGATAGCCGATATTGATGAGGAAGCAGGAGAGGAACATGTAACCACTATTCGGGAACGGGGTGGACAGGCCATATTTATACCTACTGATGTATCCAGGGAGGATGATGTAAAAAATTTGGTCGAGCAGACGATAAAAGCGTATCATGGAATACATATATTGATCAACAATGCGGGTATTGGAAGCAGCGGTACGCTTTTTACCCGTCCCATGGAGGAATGGGATAGGGTGATAGGAGTTAATCTGCGGGGACCTTACATGATGGCAAAATACTGTGCACCCGAGCTCATGAAGGCAAATCCCGGGGTTATAATCAATATAGCCTCTACCAGGGCTCTTATGTCTGAACCGCACACCGAACCTTATTCGGCTTCAAAAGGAGGCCTTTTGGCCCTTACTCATTCTCTAGCCATCAGTTTGGGCCCAAAGGTCAGGGTTAATGCCATTAGCCCGGGATGGATTGAGGTATCTCAATGGCGGAAAAAATCTCAGCGCAGAGAACCCAACCTAAGGCCCCAGGACTTGGCTCAGCACCCTGTGGGAAGGGTTGGCAAGCCGGAAGATATCGCCCAGGCTTGTTTGTTTTTAGCATCGCCTGCCGCAAGCTTTATCACGGGTACCAATTTAATTATAGACGGCGGTATGACAGTCAAGATGATTTATGAAGAATAGGATAACATAAACCCTTATCACCCCTCATAGAATTGAAATAAAGGGGGTGTGGGGATGACCTATTCCAGTCGGTATTTGAGAATAGCTGATCCCTTAATGGAAGGTATCGATGTTCAAAATGTTCAACAGCGCCTTAAAGAATTGGGTTTTTATGAAGGTGATGTAACCGGTATCTACGATAGGGAAACCGCTGAAGCGGTTCGAAGATTTCAACAACAGAATGGATTGACTGCCGATGGCATAGTGGGCCCTGATACTTGGAATGCCATCGGCATAAGCCCGGAATTCCTTGGGTTTTTTAGCTCTGAATACAATATCACAGTGGATTTAGAGCAAAAGGAGTTGACACTGAAACAGGGTGAACGGTTTATCAAAGTATATCCTGTGGCTGTCGGAAAACCTTCTACTCCGACTCCTACGGGTAACTGGAAAATTATTCAAAAAACTGTCAATCCTGGAGGCCCTTTTGGTGCCCGCTGGATGAGGTTAAGTATACCTTGGGGAGGCTATGGGATACACGGCACTGACCAACCCGAGACCATAGGGACGGCGGCGAGTCATGGTTGTATCAGGATGTTCAATGAAGACGTGATTGAGCTGTATGATATTGTACCTCTTGGGACGGCGGTCAATATCGTCGGTGTGACCTTTACAGGGAGGGTACTGTATCTGGGTGTGGAACCGGGTGAGGATGTAAGAAGGATACAGGAGATATTGCAGGCTTTAGGCTACTATGATGGACCTCTGGATGCTGTTTACGATGAGGAGGTCAGGGATGCGGTACTTGAGCTTCAAAGGGATTACGGTTTGACTCCCGATGGTGTAGTGGGGCCTAATACATATGGGGTATTGGAGAAGCTAAACGATATACTGCTGAACGACCAGGAGCCTTAAATCTACGTGCTTTTATATGATTTTTATATGAGTGCCTGGTATTAGTGTTTTTATAAAATTGTAAAACATGGTTTAAAAGGGATGAAAGCATCTCTTTTTTTGTTTTTTGGAGGATTTAAGTGCTAATAAAAAACGGGTAGGGGGAAATCTTTTTTTAAAATTAGGAATCTAAAACTTATAGAATTTATGATAAAATATTCTCTAGCTACTCCGACGACCTGCCGCTTCAATTTTCTTACTTGAAGAGTGATAGTACAGGATCGCTTAAATAAGAGCCAAACGGGTTTAGCGGAATTTTTTATGCGCGATTCAATATAAAAACTGAGATAAAAAGGGGTACATGATAATATGCTGAGCAACATAGCAAATGTATTGAAAGATAAAAAGTATTTCATACTGGACATGGATGGCACCTTTTATCTTGGAGATAGGCTGCTGGAGGGTTCTCTTGATTTTTTAGAGCGCGTGGAACAGGCAGGCAAAAGCTATCTCTTTTTTACCAATAACTCATCTAAGAATGCGCTGGTGTATCAGCAAAAGCTGGCAAAGATGGGATGCAATGTGGAGCAATCGAGGATTGTTACCTCGGGCATGGTGACAGTGGAGTATTTAAAGAACAAATATCAGGATTGCAGCGTGTTTTTGCTGGGTACACCGATGCTCTATGATGATTTTAAGAAGAGAGGCATAAAGTTGGTTGAGGATAAGCCCGATGTGGTGGTAGTGGGCTTTGATACTACCGTTACATACGATAAGCTCCGCCGCGCCTGTAAGTTTATTCGCGAAGGGGCGCCGTTCATCGCCACGCATTTGGATTTAAACTGCCCTACCGAGGATGGCTTTATCCCCGATTGTGGCGCTATCTGCGCTTTTATAACGGCTTCCACAGGAGTTAAACCAAAGTATCTGGGCAAGCCTTTTAAGGAGACGCTGGAATACCTGTTGAGATATCTAGGCTGTGCTAAAGAGGATATGGTCTTTATAGGTGATCGGCTATACACCGATATAGCTATAGGGTTTTATCATGGAGTCACCAGCGTGCTGGTTTTAACGGGGGAGACTAAACGGGAAGATCTGGAAAATTCAGATGTTAAGCCTACTCTGGTGGTGGAACGCTTGGCAGACCTTATACCGTTTATATGATAAAAAAACGGACCGCTATATCGCGGTCCTTATGTAAGGGGTTTGGGGGTTTGGGTAACTTTACGTTTATTATCTTAACCAATTTTTCAAAAATTAAACCCCTTGTTCCGAAAAATTTTTAAAAATTATAAAGTAATTTTTTGTGCTATTGAGGTTTACATATGGTACAATGTTAAAGTATAGTATTGCTTTTTAGGCGGGGGGATTGAAATGCCTGTCAAGATTCTTTTGGATACCGATATAGGAAGCGATATCGATGATGCGGTATGTTTAGCTTATCTTTTGGCAAATCCCGAATGCCAGCTGTTGGGTATAACCACGGTGAGCGGAGAAGCCGAAAAGCGTGCAATGATGGCAAGCGTTTTATGCAACATAGCGGGGAAAGATGTGCCCATCTATCCAGGAGCCGAAGAGCCTTTGATAGGCCCCCAGCGGCAGCCTGTGGCGCACCAGGCCAAGGTCCTGGGGAACTGGCGCCATAAAACCAAGTTTCCCAAAGGCGAGGCCATTGAGTTCCTGAGGGGAACAATACGCAATAACTCTGGTGAAGTGGTGCTGTTGTCCATTGGCCCTCTTACCAACGTAGCGCTATTGTTCAAGGTTGATCAGGAAATACCCAAGCTCCTCAAAGGGCTTGTGATGATGTGCGGCGTTTTTACCAATCGGTTGCCAGGAGTGGGGCCTCTGGAGTGGAATGCTATATGCGATCCCTATGCCACCGCCATCGTATATGCCACCGAGGTTGCACTCCACCGTTCAGTGGGGCTGGATGTTACCTGCCAGGTGACCATGAAGTCCGACGAGGTGATGAGAAGGTTTACGTCTCCTTTGCTTGAACCAGTTCTTGATTTTGCTTCTGTATGGTTTGAAAAGACAGACCAAATTACTTTTCACGACCCTCTTGCTGCAGCTACCATATTTGATGACAAAATATGTGCATTTCAGAAGGGAAAAGTGGAGGTAGAGCTTACTCGCGACAGGTTGAAGGGGATGACGCATTGGAGCTTCAACATTGGTGATGGCAAACATGAGGTAGCCGTTGATGTAGACCGCGATAGGTTTTTTGATCATTATTTTTCTGTATTCACTTGACTTCAAGTTGGAATGCTAAGTTTTAGGTTAAAAATGTTTTTTTCTCGATTGCTCGCTAAATAAGTGGCGGACATTGTCGAAATGAACGTATAACTCAATTTAGAAAAATGGAGGGGAATTATATGAAGGATGCAATAAGGGTTGGAATAGTGGGATATGGAAATCTTGGACGGGGCGTTAGGATGGCCGTCAAGCAAAATCCAGATTTTCAGCTGGTGGCCGTGTTTACGCGTAGGTCGCCAGAGCAGGTAGATGCTGATGGCGTTAAAGTTGAGCATATCTCTCGGCTGGAGGATTACAAGGGCCAAATCGATGTGATGATCCTGTGCGGGGGATCCGCTACTGACCTGCCTGTTCAGGGACCGGCCATCGCCGAGATGTTCAATACCGTGGACAGCTTTGATACCCATGCCAGGATTCCCGAGTATTTTGCCAAGGTGGATGAGGCGGCTAGAAGAGGTGGTAACCTCAGTTTGATTTCCACCGGCTGGGATCCAGGCCTGTTTTCATTGATGAGGGTACTTGGGGAGGCCGTCCTACCTGAAGGGCATACATATACTTTCTGGGGTAAGGGGGTCAGCCAGGGGCATTCCGATGCGGTCAGAAGAGTGCCGGGGGTAAAAAACGCCATTCAATACACTATTCCAGTGGAGGATGCCATTCGCAGGGTGCGAAACGGGGAAAACCCTGAACTTACCACTCGAGAAAAGCACGTGCGTGTATGTTATGTCGTTCCCGAAGAGGGAGCGGATTTAAAGCGCATCGAGCAGGAGATAAAGAATATGCCCCATTATTTTGCTGATTACGATACAACCGTATACTTTATTTCCGAGGAAGAGTTTAGAGCTAATCATTCAGGTATGCCCCATGGGGGAATTGTGATTCGCACTGGCAAAACAGGTGAGTCGACAAAACAGAAGATGGAGTTCAACCTGGAATTGGAGAGCAATCCCGAATTTACTTCCAGCGTATTGGTAGCCTACGCCAGGGCGGTTTATCGCCTTTCCAAGGAGGGACAGGTGGGGGCGCGTACCGTATTCGACATTCCCATTGCTTATCTTTCGCCTAAAACCGGTGAGGAGCTGAGAAGAGAGTATCTATAATCTTCAATTGTATATCGATACGGTTGAAAGGCATAATGAGTTTGATTTTGCTTGCTTGACAGGTAAAAGAAAGCCTGGGATAATTAAGTATAGAAGTTAAGGTTTCGTAAAAGCTCACTTTGTATGTACAAGCAGCGATTGGCTGTACATAAATATATAAAATATGGCTGGGAGGTGTACTATGAGAAGCATTGAACAGTTGTGCATAAACACCATTCGCGTGTTATCAGCTGAGGCAGTTGAAAAAGCCAAATCTGGGCATCCGGGTATGCCTTTGGGAGCTGCACCCATGGCTTATACGTTGTGGGCACGGCATATGAAGCACAATCCTTGCAACCCCAAGTGGGTAAACAGGGACAGATTCGTGTTGTCGGCTGGACATGCCTCCATGCTTATCTATTCGCTGCTTCACCTGTTTGGGTATGACCTTACCATTGAGGATATAAAGAACTTCAGGCAGTTTGGCAGCAAGACGCCTGGGCATCCGGAATACGGCCATACGCCGGGGGTGGAGACCACCACAGGTCCGCTGGGTCAAGGGTTTGCCAATGCCGTTGGCATGGCTTTGGCCGAAGCCTATCTTGCCGCCAAGTTTAATCGCCCAGGGTACAATGTGGTGGACCATTATACATATGTTATAGCAGGCGATGGCTGTATGATGGAAGGTATAAGCTATGAGGCTGCATCGTTGGCAGGTACCTTGGGGCTGGGTAAGTTAATCGTGCTATATGATTCCAACTCCATATCCATCGAAGGGTCAACCGATATCGCTTTCAGGGAAGATGTGGGCAAGCGCTTCGAGGCTCAAGGCTGGCAGGTCCTGAAAGTTGAGGACGGAAACGATATAGAGGCCATCGATAAAGCAATTGCTCAAGCAAAGGCCGAGACCACGAAGCCTTCGTTGATCATAGTAAAGACTCAGATCGCATACGGCTGTCCTGCCAAGCAGGGTAAGGCATCGGCTCATGGAGAACCGTTAGGAGAAGAAAACATCAAACAGATGAAAGAGTATTTAGGTTGGCCCAGCGAAGAGCCTTTTTATGTTCCTCCTGAAGTGAGGGAACACATGAATGCCCTAATAGAGAAAGGCAAGAAGGCTGAAGAAGAATGGTATTCGCTGTGGGAAGCGTACTCCAGGGAGTACCCAGAGCTGGCAGAGGAATGGAAGATATGGCACAGCGATGCCTTGCCGGTAGATTTATTGAACGACGAGGAATTCTGGAAGTTTGAAGGCAAAACGGCGACGCGTAATGCTTCTGGAGAGGTTATAAACCGCCTGGCAAGGGTTATACCTAACCTTATCGGTGGTTCGGCCGACCTAGCTCCATCCAACAAGACGATAATGAAAGGGCGCGGTGATTTCTCGGCCGAGGACCGCACTGGTTCAAATCTCCACTTTGGTGTCCGTGAACACGCCATGGCCGCCATTGCCAATGGAATGGCGTTGCATGGAGGGCTCAGGGTATATGTGGCAACCTTCTTTGTATTCAGCGATTATATGAAGGCTGCCATGAGGCTGTCTGCCCTTATGGGTTTGCCTGTGATCTATGTCCTCACCCATGACAGCATCGGGGTGGGTGAAGATGGGCCGACGCATCAGCCGGTGGAACACCTGGCTGCATTAAGGAGCATACCCAATTTCACCGTTTTCCGTCCGGCCGATTCTAAAGAGACGGCTGCCGGGTGGTATGTAGCGCTTACCAGGAGGACAGGGCCCACGGCCCTTGTGCTCACGCGTCAAAACGTGCCCCTGTATCAGGAAACCGGCAAAGAGGCATTGAAAGGTGCATATATCCTTGTGGATTCTGAAAAGGAGATACCCGATATTATACTTATTGCATCCGGTTCGGAGGTGCAGCTTGTGTATGAGGCCCACAAGGTACTTAAGGAAAAAGGGATTGATGCCCGTGTGGTGAGCATGCCGTCGTGGGAGCTGTTTGAGGAGCAGCCGGAAGAATATAAGCAAAAGGTGCTGCCCGATGCTGTAAAGGCCAGGCTGGCTGTTGAAGCTGGGTCCTCGCTAGGATGGCATCGCTATGTTGGGTGCGAAGGCGATGTCATTGCGCTAGATAGGTTTGGTGCATCCGGGCCGGCAGATGTACTGTTTAGGGAATTTGGGTTTACCGTAGATAGAGTTGTTGAACGGGCTTTAAAGCTGCTTAAAAAGGCTTGATAAGATTAAAAAAAGGAGCCGAGTTTCTCGGCTCCTTTGATGTTTATACGTTGAGTTTTGAGTAATTTATGGCACTAGGATGATGTGGGGAAGTAGTCCAAACCTCTCGCACGCGCGGAAATATTATTTTCCAAACTTCTAGTGCTCTATCAACCTCTATTATAAAATGGTTGGCGGTTTATTCTGTCATATAACATGCCACAATTTCACCGAAATAAAACGTGTGATAGTCTGGAGAGGGATACCATTTCTGGATTAGCTGTGCATCCAGGTTTGCAGGTATCATGTCCTGCTTATATACTACTTTGCACTCGTAATGCAGCGGGCACTCTCCTATGATGGGGGCATTCACTTTTATGCCGGGGATTGGCGTGAGATTGCATTCCTTGAATTTGTCAAAATCGCGGCCTGATCTGCTGCCGCAGAAAGCCAACGCTTTTTTTAGGTCCCGATTTAGCGGAATGCTAACGGTAAACTCCCCAGACTTTTCAATAAGGCCATGGGTGTATCTCGATTTTCTGACAGGTACTAAAAATATGGGTTTACCCCAGAAAATTGTGATTCCTCCCCATCCGATGACCATGGTGTTGGCTTTTTCGCCTTTGGAAGACAAAAAGAGTCCCTCTGACTTTAATTGATTTTCTACTTCGAAAATATACTTGTCGTAAGGCACTTCTTTTATATTCCCCATTTTATATTTCCTCCTTTCGAATTTTATCAGCGTTTTACATCTTGGATTAACGATAATGCGGCATCTTAAACTTTTGTTTTTATGGAGTTAAGTCCATATAATTGTGTAAAAAGGGGTTGAGCCACCCCCACCCCTCTGGTTAGAATTAAAAATGTAAAAACCAAAACTAACTGGAGGGATGAGAAATGGCTCAATACAATATTACCATTGATTCTGAAATTTTGCACTATCTTTTTTTAAAAG
>NZ_FOXR01000014.1:0-52777 GCF_900115765.1 Caldicoprobacter faecalis
AGGCCAGTCTCTTTAGCGATTGCACGAATGCTCTTGCCCTTTGCTTTTAATTCGTGTAACATGATAATAGATCCACTCCCTAGCATTTATTTCCCCCCGATTCTTTGTAGGATTAATCAGAGGGATAATTCGCCAGGGCGTGGGTCAATTCCTTTTCGTTGCTCCTGGGTCAATTATACACCGGCGGTGACAAGAGGATTTACCATATGTATGGGATAGATATTATAAAGTCGATAAAAATCACAAGCGGGCAGTAACAGGGACAGGCATAGGATTGTCAATTGTAAAATCCATTATGGAAATGCACGGTACCAAACACGGAGTAGTTTCAGAGGTCGATGAGGGTAGCACATTTTGGTTCAGTTTGAAAAGGTATAAGTAGATTAATGCCGGATTTATTGCTTTTAATGTGGTTTAATGGTATCATATTGGCTATAAAAATATGTCAACTGAACAAGGCAAAGGGCGTTTATACAAAGCCTTGGGAGTGAGCCGAGTGAGGTACCGAGGCCACTGGATGGAACAAGTCTTGGTGCCAGTAGCGGAAGCTACAGGCTGTGGCGAGTTCTCAAGGTAGCGGTGGTGATGCCACTCTCTTTCTCGAGAAGGTATTAAGAGATGTCTCTGTCCTGAGGAGGGTGATGTACTCAGGGCAAGTGGGGGGACCCGGATAAGGGCGCAAGTTCCTGCTTCTTGGGGCAGGGGCTATGGTTGTCCCAAATACCGCCTGCTGGGGATGGGACAACTTGAAAGGCGGTAAGAAATACCCCAGCCGTCTAAACTTGGTGGAGTTTTGAACAGTTTAGATGACCAGGAAAAACTATGATTGATAGGGAAGTAGAACTCATTATAAAGTATTCGTATCCAAAACTGGCAATGGAAGAGTATTTTGAGGCGCGATCATTAATTTTTAACAACCTTGCCGAAGCAGACATAAAAGTGCTGAAAGAGGAAAAGAAAAACGCTTTAAATAAAGTGATAAACAAGATATCGAAGCGAATTATTGGTACCCGACAGGTGATAGACGGGTCGTTAAAAGAGGATAGGGTAATGCCTGAAGAAATACAGGATATAATTACACGAATAAAGGTTACAAACCAGGTAGAGGGGCAGTCGATCCAGGATGGATTTTTTATAAACATCCCTGTGAAGGGATATTACTGCCTGCTTGTGCAGAAGCAGAGATTAGCAGTATTTGAGATGTATGTAAACATGGACGAAACAACGTTTATCAAGGTAAACAGGAAACTGGCGCTGTACAGTGAAGAGGACTATTCAATAGCATTGAAAAAGCCGGATAATTCTGAAGGAATAGCCATAGTGGACAGAGAATCCGCCACTGGGATCAAGGGAGAACGTTTGACGCTCGTTACGTATTTTAACAGGGATTATTACTATATAGACACTTTAGAAAAATATGGCATTAAACTATTGTATTAGCGATTTTTGGGGGAAGCAAAAGTGGATTATGATGAACTAAAAGGGCTGATAAGTGAAGCTAACATACAGATGCATGAAAATGAGGACTGCTCCGAGATAGCGGAAAAGGTGATGAAATTACTGGATAAATTGCCTGGGGAAAAGAAAAAGATAACGTTTATTGCGCCGAAAGAGGGGCACCGGCTGGCGTTTTTTAGAACGCCGGACAATAAATCCGAGGAGCTGTACATTTATCACGTAGTTGTGCAGTATGAAGGGTATATAATTGATTTGCAGTCAAGCAAAAAGGTATACAAAGCAGAAGATTATGTGGGAGAGATAACTGCTCTCAATGAGGGGGTATCAATAAAAGAGTACGATGAGGATATATCACCATATATAGACGTAACAAATATGAAGTTGATTCTTCCATAAGCAAAACGAAAAAATTACATTTTTTACTGTGGGAAAAGGGTGGGGAAAACCAATTTCCAGAAAATGAAAAGCCCTGTAACCGCTTTGTTACAGGGTTTTGGTGCGCCTGGCGGGACTCGAACCCGCGACCTTTCGATTCGGAGTCGAACACTCTATCCCCTGAGCTACAGGCGCCCGTCAAGGATAATTATAGCATACAAACAACGGCAAATCAATATTTGACTTAAACGGTGTGGAGTTGTTGAATATTTTTCCAATTAAGCTATAATTAAGACAAAGACTGTTCTTCTCTTTCTTTAAGGCCATGGCAGCAAACGTCAAAATAGAGTTTCCTCTGATGATGTAAGCAAGCACATTCGATTTTTACATCTTCAAGCAGATTAGATTGGCGTTCTTAAATTATAGCTTTGGGGGGATTTATATGGATTTACAGGAATTTAAAAATCCGGCACCTATTTATCGGCCTGCGCCTTTTTGGAGCTGGAACGATAAGCTGGACAAAGAAGAGCTGAAAAGGCAGATAAGCGAGATGGCTCAAAAAGGCTGGGGAGGGTATTTCATGCACTCCCGCGTGGGCCTTGTGACTGGATACCTCTCACAGCAGTGGATGGAAATGGTTCGCACGTGTGCGCAGCATGCGAGGGCCACCCAAACCTTTGCATGGCTGTACGACGAAGACAAATGGCCTTCGGGCTTTGCAGGCGGCGAAGTGCCTACCGCCAGTGAAGAGTACAGGAGCCGCACACTGGTGCTGCTCAAAAAGGAGGAGTTGACCGAGAACGATACGGTGCTTGCAGAATACGTCCATGAAGGCGATACCTATTACATATGCAAGAGGGTGTCAACGCTGGGGAACGCTTGGTTCAACGGTACGTGCTATGTGGACTTGATGAACCCTGAAGCGGTTAAAGCCTTCATTGACTGCACACATGAACGATACAAGGAAGCTTGCGGGGAATACTTTGGAAAAGAAATCCCAGGTATATTCACGGATGAACCATGCTACCTTATGGCAGGACACTACAACGTTCCAGCATTGCCCTGGTCAGAATGCCTTCCGCCGTTCTTCAAAGACCTGAAAGGCTACGATATTGAGGAGCACCTGCATGAGCTGTTCTTTGATGTAGATGATTACCGCAAAGTTCGTTTTGACTTTTTTGATGCCGCAACCCGCTTATTCCTTGAAAGTTTTACCAAAGAGTATTATACATGGTGCGAAAATAACAACCTGAAGATGACCGGCCACTTCATGGCTGAGGATACGCTGGTTTCCCAGCTTCAGTGGATCGGCGCTGCTATGCCGCATTACGAGTTTATGCACTGGCCTGGGATCGACAAGCTGGGAAGGCATGTTGACCAGCTGGTCACGGTAAAACAGGTCACATCTGTTGTCGATCAGCTGGGCAAGGAAAGGGCCTTTTGCGAGGTGTTTGGCTGCATAGGCCAGCAATCCAGCTTTTACCACAGGAAGTGGATAGCTGACTGGCAGGCTGCGCTGGGCATAAGCTTTGTAAACCACCATCTGTCGCTTTATTCGATGCGGGGTGAAAGGAAGAGGGACTATCCACCCAACTTCTACTACCAGCAGCCGTGGTGGGAAAATGAAAGGCAGTTCGGCGATTATATAGGCCGCCTGTGCTACGCCGTGTCCCAGGGCAAGAGGGATGTTGATATACTGGTTTTGCATCCCATCGCCAGCGTATGGAGCGAATATTCGCCATTGCACAGGTATAACAACTATGCGATAGAAAAGGGAGTATACGATGAGCCATTTACAAACCTTTCCAAAACGCTCATGGCTAATAAGCTGGATTTCCATTATGGCGATGAGATGATAATGGAGAAATATGCTAAGGTCGTAGATGGCAAGCTTGTAATAGGGCAGCATTCATATTCTACGGTGGTAGTTCCGCCGGCTCTGACACTGCGCTCATCCACCGTCAGGCTTTTGAAGGAGTTCGCACAGGCAGCCGGCCCAGACAGGCTGATATTCATGTATCCGATGCCCGAAAGGATCGATGGAAAGGTAGCTGCCATCGATTGGCCAGAGGGCATACACAGGGTGAAGACCGTAAGCGACGTGATTTTCATACTTGATGGTTATTACAAAGATAGAATTAAAATCATAGACGAGGCAACCGGTTCCAATGCCCATAAGGTTTTATGCCATCAACGTAGCTTGAGCCAGGGCAGGCTGCTGTTTTTGGCCAACACCGATGAGAAGCGAGAGGTTTGGGCCAAAGTTTCTGTGCCTGGTCAGGGTACGCCTCTCATTTTGGATTTGATGTCAGGGGAGGTATTCCGCCTGCCGGCGGTTTGGCGCGATGGCCGAATTGAATTCAAGGTCAGGTTCTATCCTGCTGGAAGCCTTCTCATTCTGCTGCCCAATGCCGAAATTCCAGCTAAACCAGCACCCGCCTATCTGGACAGCGGAGTGCAGCTGGTTGAGCAACCCCTTGCATTGCAGTTTGTACGTGATTGGGAGGTATCGGTTCTTGAACAAAACGTAATGCCCATTAACGACGTTACCCTGTATCTGGATGGCAAATTGGTGGCGCAGGATGAACCTGTTACCAAGGTGCTGCATCAGTGGTTTTACAAAGCGCCTGAGGGGACGCCGTTCAGAGCCGAATACATCTTTGAGGTACTGAACCTTCCAGAGGGTGAAGTATTTGCAGCCATAGAGGTGGCCGAAAACCTGGATAGGATTACCTGCAACGGGGTAGAGGTAAAGCCGCTCAAACGCAGGGGAGAGATGGGAGCCTTTGATCCGCAAAAGAGCTGGAAAGATGTGAATTTCACCAAGGTACCGCTGACCGGGACTTTGGTGAAGGGCAAAAACAAACTGGTGCTTGAAGGCAAGAAGTCCAACAACATAACCGGGCCGGGGACGCATTTGCGGGTTGAAGATTTTAAAAGCCATGCACCCACCGAGGTAGAAGCGGTGTACATCGTGGGAGACTTTGCGGTGGTGGATGATGATAAGGTGAAGTTTGCGATAGACGGATGCATCAGCGTGTCCAACTGTGGCAACCTTACTGTTTCCGGATATCCGTTCTATGCCGGTAAAGCCGAGTTCAAGTCGTGTGTGGACCTCAAGGCCGATGTCATTGAAGAAGGAAAGAGGATATACTTGAAGATAAACGATGTGGAGGCTGCCTGCATTGAGCTCTATGTCAATGGGGAATATTGTGGGGTAAAATACTGGCGTCCTTATGTATTCGATGTGACGGAATTTATAAGGGCGGGGCAGAATGAGATAAAGCTGGTGGCAGCTACTACGCTTTTTAACCTCATGGGCCCCAATCGTGTTGCAGGAATTGAGGATGCTTTGTTTGTGGGACCGCACACCTTTGTGGATTTCGCTAACTTTACAGAAAGGTATACAGTGCTTCCTTTTGGCATAGGGTCAGCCACCATAATGTTGGGCTGATCTCCTTTGGGCTTTATGGTAGCAGGCCTCCTATCTTTGTAAGCTTTACTTTTCCGTTAAAGAAGATTAAAATATGAAGAAGAAACTATATCGAACGGAAAGGCAGTGGGGAGATGCCTGCTAAAGAGTACGAGATACTTGCCCTTACCATGAGATACTGGTTTGTGCTGCTCATTTTATATATATTTGTGCGCAGCTTGGTTTCCACGGTGCGGTATTTGAGCAACGTCAAGGCAACAGCAGAGGAATCAACCGGCAACATCCCGTTTGTGCTGGTGCTGTTTGCCTTGACGGCTTTTGTCCTTTTGTCGCTAAATGGCAAATTGGATGTTTTGACTTTATTGATGGGCATACTGGTGTGCTCTACTTTTTTGTTTCAATATTTGTTATTGTGTTACCTGTTTGGCGGGATAGACAGATATTTGCTGCTGATGGTTGATACACTGTGTATAGTTGGTTTCATTATGCTTCAGAGGCTGCAGCCCGCTCTTGCATTTCGCCAGGTGGAATGGTTTGGGCTGGGCAGCATTTTTTTATTGCTCACCATCCTATATGTAAAATTCTTCAAGCACTGGGATAAGCTGAACTATCCTTTGATGATTATTGGCCTCGGAGTTTTGATATTGACCCTGGCCATAGGGAAGGAGATAGGCGGGGCAAAAAACTGGATACAAATTTGGAAGTACAACGTGCAGCCCTCAGAGTTTGTAAAGATTATCCTGGTGTTCGTTTTGAGCGCAGATCTGAAAACAAACAAGAACAGGTTAAGGCGCTTACCGGTATTGCTGTTTACGGCGTCCGTGATACTGCTTGTGGTGCTGCAAAAGGACCTTGGAGCAGCATTTCTTTATTTTTGCCTTTTCGTATTTCTTTATTATATAGCCACTTCCGATTGGTTGATAGCCGCTGGCGCTTCTTTCCTGGCTTCTCTGGGCGCCTTTATAAGCTATCATCTATTTGGGCATGTGCGTACCCGTATAGCAGCATGGCGCAATCCCTGGGCAGATGTGGAGAACAAAGGGTATCAAATTGCTCAATCGCTTATAGCCATTGCCAGCGGCGGCTGGGTAGGTTTGGGCTTGGGCTTGGGTTCGCCATATGTAATCCCGGCTTCCAAGACAGATTTTATATTTGCCGCAATTTGCGAAGAGATGGGGATACTAACCGGTGTATCAATAATAGGGCTTTATCTGTTGATAATGGTGAGAGGGGCTGTTATTGCTCTGAGAGCAAAAAAACCGGGAGACACGCTGCTGGCCATGGGAGCCACCATATCCCTTGCCATCCAAAGCTTCACTATCATAGGTGGGGTTGTCAAGTTGATCCCTCTGACGGGGGTTACCATGCCTTTTGTGAGCTATGGAGGTAGTTCCATGCTGGTGAGCTTCGGACTGCTGGGTATAATGCAGGGGATAGCCATTAAAAACAACCAGAAAAAGCAGGACAAGGACGCGCAGCAGCACGGTGAGGAGGATGAACGTTACGATGAGCAAGAGGAAGATTAAAAGAAACACCATCGGCGTGCTCCTGGTCCTTACTGCGCTTTATCTGTCATTGATTGCTTACTTTTGTTATGCCGTGTTGTTCTACGGAAGCAGGTGGTTTGCAGATTCCTATAATACCCGTGTGAAGATGGATGAAACAAATCCTCGGATTATACCCGGTAGTATCATGGATAGAAACGGCGTAGTGCTTGCGGAAACCAAAGACGAACTCGTAAAAAATCCCACAACCGGCAAAGACGAAAAATACTATTTCAGGGTTTATCACAATGAGGCTGCCAGCGTAGCCCACGTTGTCGGGGTCAATCACAGCAAATATGGGCGAATGGGTGTGGAGGCATTCTACATCTATTATCTTATGGGATACAACAACAGCCTCATAGAGAAGATATACCAGAAAGCCTTTTTGCCTCAGGAACGGGGAAACGACGTGGTTCTGACGGTGGACTTCAGGCTTCAGGATTATGTCAGCGGGCTTATGAGAAAGCAGGGTAAGAAAGGAAGCGTGGTATTGATAAATCCCAAAACCGGTGAAATACTTACTATGGTAAGCCATCCCACCTTCAATCCCAATGATATGGAAAGGGTTGACGATGATAGCCTGGTGAATCGAGCCACACAGGGGTTGTATCCGCCTGGCTCTATATTTAAACTGATTACAGCAGCTTCTGCTCTGGAAAACATAGAAGATATACGCCAAAGGAAGTTCAACTGCACTGGAGCCGTTGAGTTTGATGGTGAAAGGATACAGTGTTATAAGGGAGAAGCACATGGCGAGTTGGATTTAACGCAGGCGCTGGTGGTTTCGTGCAATACGACATTTGCAAGCCTGGGAATCGAGATCGAATGGAAGGATTTATTGAAAACAGGCAAAAGATTTGGATTCAACGACGATTTTTTGTTTTCGGATATAAAGGTGAAACCGAGCAGCCTTCCCATTGGCTACAGAACCAGCAAGCAGGAGATGGCCTGGACAGCTATAGGCCAGGGCAAAGTCCTGGTAACCCCCCTTCATATGGCCATGATAGCAGCCACCATAGCCAATGACGGGATTATGATGGAGCCGAAACTCCTGTACAAGGTAGTGGGGCGCAATGGTGATATCCAAAAACAGCTGGAACCCGATGTATACAGGAAAGTTTTGGATAAAGAAAATGCTGAAGCACTGAAAAATATGATGGTCAAGGTGGTCCTGGAGGGTACAGGCAAGCAAGCACAATCAAACAAAATAACAATTGCAGGGAAGACGGGTACGGCTGAAGAAGGCTCAAAGGATGAATCAAACAAGAACATTGCTTGGTTTGTCGGATTTGCTCCTGTTGACAATCCAACGCTGGCCATTGCCGTTTTGCTGGAAGATGTAGGCCAAGGCGAAACTGGGGGAACGCAGGCAGCGCCCCTGGCCAGGAAGGTTCTTGAAAAGGCCGTTGAATTGGGGTATTGATTCTCTTTCCCTCCCCAACTTACGCGAAGGCAACCTACAAACTTGACAAGACAACAGACTTTACTATTGACAAGACAACAGTTTAAGGAGTATAATATGTTAACAAATTGACGTTGCTAGTGCTCGTAAGTCCAAGCCGCTGAGCAAGTGGCATCATCTTAAAAGAGTGGGAGGGAGAGGATCCATGGTGAAAACCAGAGACATTGTTGTGGGAGGGTTGCTGGCCGCCGTTGCAATTTTAATTCCCCTGTTGTTTGCAAATACGCCTCTTATGGTGCATATTCCCCCTTTTTCTGCTACCATTGCTTCCCATGTTCCCATTTTATTGTCAATTACCATAAGCCCGGCAGTTGCAGTATTTACAGGTGTTGTATCGGGGTTAGGTTTTGTGCTTAAGACATCACCGGTCATTGGCGCTAGGGCCCTGATGCATGCCATATTTGGTGGGGTGGGGGCGTATGCGTACAAAAGGGGTATGCCATTTTATATGATACTTTTGATGACGGCGCCTCTTCACGGATTGCTGGAGGCATTGGTGGTGCTGCCCTTTGGATTCAGCTTGAACCAGGCATTTGTTGCCGTAGGAATAGGAACTGTGCTTCACCACCTGGTGGATTCAGCCATAACCTTGGTGGTATACAACGCGCTTACGCGGCTGTCGCTTGTAAAGGTGTCCCATCATCTGAGATGAACCTGCAGCTTATTTTAATAGGGTAACCAGGGCAATTTTTGTAAGTATACGCCTCTGGTTTTAATGAGCCTATACAAGGTTCAGCATAGGGAAAGGAGCCATACAAGGTGTGGCTTCTTTTTTTATAGCACAAACTCGAAGAGCGTTTAAAGTTTTAATTGAAAGGTGAATTGTAATGTGAAATGTGCTAAAATAGTTAGGAGACTCAGACTCAGAAAGGCAGTGCAAGGAGTATGGAGTACCTGATGGAAAAGCTGAAGAACCTTCCTGATCATCCGGGAGTATATCTGATGAAGGATGAGGCCGGCGACATCATTTACGTAGGCAAGGCCGTATCGCTCAAAAACAGGGTGAAACAGTATTTTCAGTCTTCCCGTAACCATTCGCCCAAAATCAGGGTGATGGTGAGCCAAATACGGGACTTTGAATATATATTGACCGACTCGGAGCTGGAAGCCCTCATACTGGAATGCAACTTGATAAAGAAGCACAGGCCAAAGTATAACGTTCTGCTCAAGGATGATAAAACCTATCCTTATATAATGGTTACCACTGAAGAGGAATATCCCAGGGTAATCATGACTCGCAGGGTAAAAAAAGACAAAAACAAATACTTTGGCCCTTATACAAGTGCAAAGGCGGTGCGGGAGACCATCGAGCTGCTGCGCAGGATATTCCCTGTAAGGTCGTGCAACAAAAACGTGAAGGAGGGTGTCAGGGAAGGACGGCCTTGTCTGTATTTTCACATAAACCAGTGCCAGGGTCCCTGCCAGGGTAACATCAGCAAAGAAGAGTATCAGGCAATGATCAAGGAGATATGTAAATTTCTTGACGGCAAGCACGACGATTTGCTGCAGGATTTGAGGACCAAGATGGCAGAGGCAGCCAACAACCTGGAATTTGAAAAGGCGGCGCGGTACAGGGATAGGATTGCCGCGATTGAACGCATAAGGGAAAACCAAAAGGTGGTGTACACCTCTTCGGTGGAGGATATGGACGTAATCGCTTTTGCCCAGGGGGATACCAATACTGTGGCCCAGGTGTTTTTCGTACGAAATGGCAAGCTGATCGGCACCGAGCAGTTTGTCCTGGATGATACGCGAGACACCGAACTTAAAGAGGTAATATCGTCGTTCATCAAGCAGTTTTATATTATGTCGTTGTACATCCCCAAGGTCATTTTGGTGCAGGAAGATATAGAGGATGCCGAGGTCATAATGAAGTGGCTGTCTGAGAAAAGGGGCAACCGGGTCTATATCCATGCTCCCAAGAAGGGCGATAAAAAAGAGCTGGTGGATATGGCCCTGCGCAATGCCGAGGATGCTTTGCGTAACCTGGAGGATAAGCTGAAAAGGGAGGAGGCCAGAACTGCGGGGGCTGTTAACCAATTGGCCGAGTATCTTGGGCTAGACAGGCCGCCCTACCGCATAGAGGCGTTTGACATATCCAACATCCAGGGAACTGAAACGGTGGCATCCATGGTTGTGTTCGAAGGAGGAAAACCTAAAAACAGCGACTACCGCAGGTTCAGGATAAAAACGGTTGAGGGACCCAACGACTTTGCCAGCATGGCCGAGGTGATAGAGAGGCGCTTCAGGCGCGGTATGGAAGAGATTGCAGAGCTAAGACAGCAGGGGAAATCTCCAGAGGATGGAAAGTTTTCGAGAATGCCGGATTTGGTGCTCATTGACGGAGGGAAAGGGCAGTTAAATGCTGCTGTTGAAGCCCTGCGGAAGCTTGGACTGGAAGATATACCGGTGATCAGCCTAGCCAAAAGGTTGGAAGAGGTATATGTAGAGGGAAAAAGCGATCCGGTCAACATTCCCAAGAATTCGGATGCCCTCCATCTCTTGCAGCGGGTGCGGGATGAGGCACATCGATTTGCTATAAGCTATCACCGTAGCCTGAGGGAGAAGAGCAGGCTGCATTCCGTGTTGGAGGATATCCCCGGAATTGGGCCCAAACGCAGGGCGGCTTTGCTCAAGCGCTTTGGTACGCTAGAGGCCATAAGAAACGCTACGGTAGAGGAGCTAGCCAGCGTGGAGGGTATGAACAGGCAGGCTGCTCAAAACGTCATTGAGTATTTACGCGGACATGAAGAAGCTTAAAAAAGGCTGGACATCGATTTGACTGGCATTATATACTTATTAGCGAGGGGGTGTTTGCATTGAAAAAGCTTTATCTTTCGGAGACCGATAAAAAGATCGCCGGCGTATGTGGCGGGATTGCTGAATACTTCGGCATTGATTCTACTCTCGTCAGGTTGGCGTGGGTGCTTGCGTCGATTTTTCTCACCGCTTTTATTGGAGGAGTTATCGCTTATCTGATTGCATGGGCGATTATTCCACCGCGCCAGCGAATAATGTAATTTGAAGTAAGCTAGGGCCAAATTATAGCATTTTGACCAGTTCGTAGGTCCTATCATTGAAATATTACGGGGTGACAGGATTTGAAGTACAGAATGATTGCAATCGACCTGGACGACTCGCTGCTGGACGATAACCTCACAATTAGCCAGGAAAACAAGCAAGCAGTGCGCCGTGCAATCGAGGAAGGGGTTATTGTGACCATAGCCACAGGCCGGATGTTCAAATCGGCACTTCCATATGTGCAACAGCTGGGAATCGATGCTCCTGTTATCACATATCAAGGGGCACTGGTAGTAAACGCCCTATCCCGTAATGTGCTTTTGCATTGTCCGGTGCCGCTGGACCTTTCCAGGGAAATCATTCGAGAGAGCAAGAAAAACAATATACACCTGCAGGTTTATATCGATGATGAATATTATTTCGAACAGCATAACAAGTATTCAGACCTGTATTTTAAGGTGAGCGGCATTCCAGGAAAAGCTGTAGGCTCCCTGGAAGATTTCCTGGTAAAAGAACCTACTAAGTTGATAATGATTGACGAGCCAGAAAACATTTTGAAATGGATGGAGCACTATAAGGAAAAATATAAAGGAAAATTGCAGGTTACTATCTCAAAAGCTCATTACTTGGAGTTTACCAACATAGAGGCTACCAAAGGAAATGCGGTAAGGTATCTCGCAGATATGTACGGCATTAAGCGCGAAGAGGTCATCGCAATTGGTGACAGTTTCAATGATATACCCATGCTTACCTATGCCGGGTTGGGCGTGGCCATGGGCAATGCGCCTGAAATTGTAAAGTCCCACGCTGATTATGTAACCTATTCAAACAATGACAATGGCGTTGCTCATGTGCTGGAGAAATTCGTCTTAGGGGGAGGAATGCCCTTTGAACTCTGTGCCAATAGAAGACATCGTTAAGGCTTTTGAGCTTGAAGTTATATATATGGGCGATAACCCAAAGATTGGTATCACCACCAGCGATATCAACAGGCCAGGGCTTCAGTTTGCCGGATTCTTTGATTATTTCGCCAGCGAAAGGGTCCAGGTAGTAGGGAAGACCGAGATGACATATCTTAATGGGTTGGATCCTCAAACCCGCTTTGAACGGCTATGCCAGTTCTTTAAATACGACATCCCATGCCTTATAGTGTCCCGCGGCATGGAGGTACCTGATTATCTGGTTGAAGCGGCAAAGAAATACGATCGCCCGGTGTTTCGTTCACAGCTGGTTACCACAAATCTAATCAGCAAGCTTACCAGCTATCTGTCCTCTGCGCTGGCGCCCAGAATAACTCGCCATGGAGTATTGGTGGATGTGTATGGTGTGGGAGTTTTCTTGATGGGCGAAAGCGGTATAGGTAAAAGCGAGACGGCGCTGGAGCTAATCAAGAGAGGGCATCGCCTTGTGGCAGATGACGCGGTTGAGATAAAAAAGGTGGCCGACAATCGCCTGATAGGTGAGGCCCCCGAGCTTATAAGGCATTTTATGGAGATAAGAGGGATAGGCATAATAGACATTAAAGCCATGTATGGGGTAGGGGCGGTTATAAACAACAAGCCTCTGGATTTGGTGATACAGATGGAACTGTGGGATGACAATAAGGAGTATGACCGACTGGGGCTGGATGAGGAGTACATCGAGATTTTGGGCGTTAAGCTGCCCAAAATCGTGTTGCCAGTTCGGCCGGGGAGAAACTTAGCCATCATAGTTGAGGTCGCCGCCCGCAATTTCCGGCTCAAAAATATGGGTTATCATGCTGCCCGCGAACTGGATAACAGGCTTAACGCTTTGATACAGATGAACAAGGAACGCTGACCTTTGACGTATGTCCGGGGTTCCTGAGGTTTTTGGGTGCTTTGAAATGGCGCCGGTCTGTCCGCGTTTTAGAGGGATCGATGTATTAAAGCAAAGGAATACTGTGTAGGTTATACAAATATAAATGGAGTAAAGGGTTTTACAGCAATTCTGAAAAAAGCCTCGTCCCTTGCAGGGCGGAAAGAACTCGACGGGAGGGGCAATATGAAGCTAAAGGTAAAACCATTTACTCTTTTTTTATATGCGGTATTATTGGTTATTCTTTTTGTAGGGTGGCCGGCGTTGTCCAAGAATTTAAGGAGCCTTCCCGATCCTGTGGACCCCCTTTTTAGAAAAAAACCTGAATGGACAGGCTTGATAACACTGTGGAATGTGAACTTCATAGACTGTGGAACGGGGAGCAATACCAGATGGCTAAACCTTCAGGTTGAAAAGTTCGAAAAGCAGAATCCCGGCGTCTTCATTGATGTCAGGAACATTACCCCCGACAGGATGAAGATGTATTTCCAGGGAAATGCAGGGGATAATGTTCTGCCCGATATCATTGCTTTGCCGGTATACGAGGATATAATACCCCATGACCTTTTGGTGGACTTGGACGAATTCTTCAGCCAAGAAGATTTAAGAAAGCTAAATCCCGTTGCCTATAAGCATGTTGTGAGGGACGGCAAGATGATAGGGGTGCCGTATATGATGGGGGCCTATGCCCTTGTGTTCAACGCTCAGTTGGCACACGAAAAGGAGGTCATCATCCCCGAAGGCCAGCTGGACTATGCATTTTTGGATTCAGCGGTGAGGACCATGACTTTTACAGAGAAAGAGGGCAAGGCTGAAAAACGATATTACGGCTTTTGTACATACTCCACGCCCTATAGCCGCCCTTTGTTGAGTATTATTCATGGTAGCCAGGGAAAAATAGTAGATGAACAGGTTTACAGCTATTTAATGCGATGGCACCAAGCCGGAGCTTTACCTCAAGGCATGTTGGGCTTTTCCTACAACAAGGCCTGGGACCTTTTCGCAGGTCAGGGCAGGGTTGGCATAATGCTTACAAATACCAGGGCTATATATCAGATGCGAGCTTTGCAGCAATCGGGCAATGGGTTTGAGATAGCCGTAAAAGGTTTACCAGCCGACAAAAAAGGCCTGTTTTTAGACCAAATAGCGGCTTTTGGGATACTCAGGACCGATAACCACATAAAGCTTGAGCTGTGCGTATCTTTTTTAAAGGGATTGCTTGAGGATGAAGCACAGCAGGAGCTCAAAAGCATAGGCATGTTTCCTGTAATCACTACTGTAGGCGACATATACGCCGATGACCCGCAAATGCATCAGCTGGAAATCTCTCTTAAAAATTATGTGTACGGGCCAGGTGATGAGAAAACTGTACGGCTTTTGGAAAACGAATACAACAAACTAAAACAGGAATTGGGAACTGAAGCCATAGACCATTAACGCTTGTCAATAAAATGAAAATGGTTTAAACTTAATGTTGTTGTATGAAAGATGATTGAAACTTTTAAACTATAAACTATAAAACAATAGGAGTTGTGCTATGAATATTCATGAAGTGTACAATGAATTGACGCATTTTATCCCAAAGGAACAACTTCTTATAGATGAGCCCATGAAGAACCATACTTCATTTCGCATCGGTGGCCCCGCTGACTTGATGGTCCTCCCCTCTGAAATTGAACATATTCGCAGTACTTTAGAAGTATGTCAAAAATGGAATGTGCCTTTTATAATCATGGGCAATGGCTCTAATCTGCTGGTGAGGGACAAAGGCATAAGGGGCGTGGTTATAAAGATTGCCAACACCTTCAACCGCATATGGGTTGAAGGTTGCTGTATAAAGGCCCAAGCAGGGGCGCTTCTTTCTACCCTTTCCAAAAAAGCTCTTCAAGCCGAACTCAAGGGATTAGAGTTTGCAAGCGGCATACCCGGAACGTTGGGCGGCGCTATCGTCATGAACGCAGGGGCTTATGGCGGCGAGATGAAGGACGTGGTGGATTGGGTTAAGGTCATGGATGCCCATGGAAGCGAGTTTTGCTTGGACAACGCTGAGCTTGAGTTTGGCTATCGTACCAGCTATGTTCAAAAAAGAGGGCTTATTGTGTTGGAGGCAAACCTGGCTTTAAGTCCGGGAAAGTATGCAGAGATAAAGGCGGTCATGGCCGATTTGACGCGCAAAAGGCAGGAGAAACAGCCTTTGTCCCTGCCCAGCGCAGGCAGCGTTTTCATGCGTCCGCCGGGTTATTTTGCGGGCAAACTCATAGAGGATGCCGGGCTCAAAGGATTTAGGATAGGCGATGCCCAGGTGTCTGAAAAGCACGCGGGGTTTATAGTCAACCTGGGGAACGCCACTGCTAATGATGTATTGTCGCTTATCGAAGTTATCCAGCAAAGAGTTAAAGAAAAATATGGGGTAGAGCTGAAACCGGAAATCAGGATAGTAGGCGAAGAATGAAGGAGTAATTATTATGGAATATCGCTTGACAGCTGACTATCATACGCATACGCGTTACAGCCACGGGAAAGGCACAATTGAACAGAACGTCATCGCAGCACGAAAGCGGGGGCTTAAGAGAATAGCCATAACCGATCACGGGTTTAACCACATCGGCATTGGCATGCGGCTTAAGGATATAGATAGGATGAGGCGAGAAATTGACGGTTTGAGAAAAAAGTATGATGACATAGAGATATTGTTTGGCATAGAGGCCAACCTGATAAGCATGGAAGGGGATATAGATATACCGCAGGAATATATAGGAGTCTTTGACATCATTTTGATGGGGTTTCACAAAGCGGTGATGCCGTTCTCGTTTAAGGATGGATGGAGGCTGTTGTTAAAAAATGCCCTGTGCTCGGCGGTGCCCCTTTGTGACCGTGATAGGCTCCGCTATGACAACACCATGGCTATGATACGGGCAATGGAGCGCTATCCCATTCACACCATAACTCACCCGGGAGCCAAGATAGATATAGATACCCGCCTTCTTGCAAAACATGCCGTTAAGTACAAGGTTTTTTTGGAAATAAACAGCAGCCATGGATTTATGACGGAGGAGTATGTCAGGATCGCAATGGAAGAGGGCGCCCTCTTTGTCATAAATAGCGATGCGCATACCCCTGAGAATGTAGGAAATATGGCGAGGGGTCTTATGATTGCCCAAAGGGCCGGGGTTCCTCCTGACAGGATTTTAAATTCACAAGATTTTTTGTATTAAATGTGTTATAATGTAATAGTAGAAGTTTTGATACAGACAGTATAACGCATACAAAGGAAGGTAGGTAGTAGGGCATGCGCTTTGTGATAGTCACCGGCCTGTCGGGTGCGGGCAAAACCCTCGCTATTCGGTATATGGAGGATATGGGCTTCTTTTGCGTTGACAATCTGCCGCCAAAGCTTATTCCTAAATTTGCCGAGCTGTGCTACCAGTCATCGGGCAAAATCGACAAGATTGCTATTGTGGTGGATATCCGTGGAGGAGGGTTTTTTGACGATCTGTTTGAGTGCCTGTATAATCTGAAGGAATTGGGATATGACTATGAAATTCTATTCCTTGATGCTGCCGATAACGTTTTGATAAAGCGCTATAAGGAAAGCAGGCGCATGCATCCCCTGGTAAAAGAGGGAAGAATAATTCAGGGGATAAATATGGAGCGCGAACGCTTAAAGAGCGTTAAGGAGAAGGCCACCTACGTCATAGATACCAGTTATATGCAGCCCAAACAGCTAAAAGAAACCCTTCTCAATCTGTTTGGTGACAGTCAAGCTTCCCAGAGCATGGTCATTTCGGTGGTCTCATTTGGATACAAAAACGGCATTTTGGTGGATGCTGACTTGGTGTTTGACGTGAGGTTTCTTCCAAACCCGTTTTATATAGATGAGCTCAAAAACCAAACGGGTAAAGACCCGGATGTCAGAAAGTATGTTTTTTCGTTTCCCGAAACGCAAATATTTTTAAATAAGCTGGAAGACATGCTGGATTTTTTGATTCCTTATTATATTAAAGAAGGCAAATCTCAGCTGGTGATAGGTATAGGGTGTACAGGTGGAAAGCACCGTTCAGTGGCTATAGCTGATTTCATCTACGAAATGCTTAGAAGTAAAGGGCATCGTGTCGATGTCTCGCATCGTGATATTCATAATAAGGAAGAGTGATGAGGGTATGGGATTTGTGACAGGTGTAGCTGTAGGAATGGCGTTGGGCGTTGGCCTTTTGCATATGGCTAAGCGATTGAAGCCCGTGCAATCGGGGAATGAAAAGTTTGAACAGCGGTTGCGCCATAAAAATGGATTATCTAAGGGGCCAAAAGTGGTTGCCATAGGCGGGGGTACCGGCCTTTCAACCCTGCTCAGAGGGCTCAAGCTGTATACTTCGAATATAACGGCTGTTGTGACGGTGGCCGATGATGGCGGCAGCTCCGGGATGCTGCGGCAGGATTTGGGGATATTGCCGCCAGGGGATATAAGGAACTGCATTCTAGCGCTTGCAGATGTAGAGCCCATTATGGAACAGCTGCTTCAGTACCGCTTCAAGGAAGGGTCTCTTAAGGGTCAAAATCTGGGCAACCTCCTCATAGCTGCCATGGTAGATATCGCCGATGGCTTTGTAAACGCTATAAAAGAGGTGAGCAGCGTACTGGCGGTTACCGGTCGCGTGCTGCCGGTGTCACTTGAAAACGTTCACCTGGTGGCCAAGCTGGAGGATGGCACTGTTATCCATGGAGAATCCAGGATTCCCGAGGAGCAGGTGAAGAAGAACAGCCCTATAAAGGAGGTCTCCATGGACAATCCCGAGTGCAGGGCGCTGCCCGAGGTAATAGAGGCCATTGAAGACGCCGATGTGGTAGTATTGGGGCCGGGCAGCTTGTATACCAGCATTATTCCAAATCTTATAGTAAAAGAAGTGGCTGAGGCTATACGGCGGAGCCGGGCTGTGAAGATATACGTATGCAACGTGATGACCCAGCCTGGAGAGACCACAGGCTACTCGGTCGTGGATCACGTCAAAGCACTTATAAAGCACGGCGGAGGGAATATAATTGATGTTGTATTGGTAAACCGTTCTGACTTCCCGGATGAGCTGCTAAAAAAATACAGGCAGGAAGGTGCATCGCCGGTCGACTGCTCTGATATACACAAGCTAAAAGAGATGGGAATTGAATATGTGCAGGCCGACCTGTCTGATTTTTCAAGTGGGCTTATTAGACATCATCCCCAGAAGTTGGCTTATGAAATCATCAAGATTGCCGAAGCTGCTGTAAAAAATTGAAAGGTTAAAGATGGAGTGAGCTTCCATGTTCTTTTCATCAACCGTAAAGAGCGAACTTTGCAGCATTCCGCTGGGCCAGAGCTGCTGCATAATGGCCGAGCTGGCTGCCTTTATTCACATAAACGGCACAATGTTATTTCTGGGGAATAATGAGGTAGGCTTGTATTTTAGCACAGAGAGCGCCCCGGTGGCTCGCCGTATATTTAAATTGATCAAAAGCAGGTATAAAGTGCAGCCCGAGATACTCATACGAAAGAATCAGAGATTGAAGAAGAACAACGTCTATATAGTAGCGGTTTTACGCCCTTCGGAAGCCAGAGCGCTTTTAGAGGATGCCCATGTGCTTTACAAGGACGAGATGGGCAACACCAATATCTATGCAGGAATCCACTCAGCTCTTGTCGAAAATGAATGCTGCAGGCGGGCTTATCTGCGTGCCACTTTCCTGGGGGGCGGCTATATAAGCGACCCAGAAAAAAACTACCACTTGGAAGTAGTAACGCATGATTTGGAGTATGCACAGGCCTTGAGCAGCTTAATAGCACGCTTCGGTTTACACGCCAAAATCGTTGAAAGAAAGGGCAACCATGTGCTGTACTTCAAGGAGGGAGAAAATATTTCTCATTTTCTCAATATTATAGGTGCTCACCAGGCGCTGCTTGAGTTGGAGAATATAAGGGCTTGCAAGGATATGCGCAACAACATCAACCGGATTGTGAACTGTGAAACGGCAAATCTGGACAAAACGGTGAATGCTGCTATCAGACAGATAGAGAACATAGAATATATACGCCAGAGTATTGGTCTGCACAGGCTTTCACCGCAGCTTCGTGAAATTGCGGAGCTACGGCTTAAGTACAGGGATGCTAGTTTGAAGGAATTGGGCAGCATGCTGGTTCCTCCCATCGGGAAGTCGGGGGTCAATCATCGTTTGCGAAAGCTGGACGAAATTGCCGATGCACTGAGAGAAAAGAAAAAGGGGGAGATGTAGGTGCTGGAGGCTAAGTTCACTATAGAACACCAGGCTGGACTGCAAGCGCGCCCGGCGGCTTTGTTTGTGCAGGTTGCCAGCAGGTTTGTGTCCCGCATATGGATTGCCAAAGGGCTTAAAAAGGTAAACGCCAAGAGCATCATGGGGGTTATGTCGCTGGGCGTACGGCAGGGAGATGAGGTCACCATCATCATCGAGGGCGAGGATGAAAGCAAGGCCATGTCAGCCATACGATTGCCTCCAACTTTTCGGAGGTACCGCACAACAATGCCTCATCGTGATTTTAATGTATAGTGCACTTTCGGCGAAAATGGGAGCATATTGTATATAGTGAGAGAAAGTGTTACAATAGTGTCGAGCCATGTAAATTTGTAGAAGGGTGAGGGCATGAGCACCAAGCACAACCTTATAATAGAGTATATTAAACAGCTGGAAGTTGGGACGCGCATTTCGGTTCGCAAGATCGCCCAGCAGATGGGGGTCAGTGAAGGTACCGCATACCGCGCCATAAAGGAAGCCGAGAGCCTGGAATACGTAAAGACCCTTCCACGGGTAGGTACAGTTCGTATAGAAAAGGTGGAAAAAAGGGACATCGAGCGGCTGACGTATGCAGAGGTTGTGTCCATAGTGGATGGCATGGTGCTGGGCGGTCGGAAAGGGCTGGACAAGACGTTGTCGCGCTTTGTCATAGGGGCTATGACCATCGATGCCATGAAAAAATACCTTTCATCCGGAAGCCTGCTGATCGTCGGGAACAGGGAAGAAGCGCATCGCCTTGCACTGGAGAATGATTGTGCCGTTCTCATCACCGGTGGTTTTTCGTGCAGCCAGGAAATACGTGATCTGGCTGATGCCAAGGAACTTCCGGTCATAACGTCGACATATGATACCTTCACCATCGCTACAATGATCAATAAGGCCATATCCGAGCGGATGATAAAGAAGGATATTTTGCTGGTAGAGGACATCATGGTGCCCAATCCTCACTACCTCAGTGTAAACGATACCATTGAAAAGTGGAGAATGCTCTTTTACACCACTGGCCACAGCAGATTCCCGGTGGTTGACCAGAACCACCATGTAGTAGGGATTGTCACTTCCAAAGACATAGCCGATGCCGAGGGGAAGTCCATACAGGAACTTATGACTCCCAACCCAATTACGGTAGGGCCCAAGACCACGATAGCCTATGCCGCGCACATAATGATCTGGGAAGGCATAGAGCTGCTGCCGGTGGTGGAGAACAAAAAGTTGGTGGGTATAGTCACCAACCAGGATGTAATAAAGGCGCTTCAGTATATGAGCAGCCAGCCGCAGGTGAGCGAAACGCTGGAGGATATGGTGCTGAAAGGGTTTCAAAATAAAAAGATAGAGGACGGCATGGTGTTTTACGGTTCGGTGTCTCCGATGCTGTTGAGCCAGATAGGCACCGCCAGCTGGAGCGCCATGACCATGCTCATGGCCACGGTGGGTAACGTTGCCTTGAGAAAGTACAAGCAGCTGGATATAATACTGGATAGCTTTACTGTATACTTTGTAAAGCCGGTACAGCTGGATGACGAGCTGGAGGTCACGGCCAGGGTGATTGAGGAAAGCAGGCATTTCAATAAAGTTGAAGTCACCTGCTGCCATGATAAGGAACTGGTGGGCAAAGCGTTGTTGTCTGCCAAGAGCATGAAAAGATGAGGAGGCTGGCAAGATGGGCGATTTCGTGCATCTGCACGTCCATACCGAATACAGCCTGCTGGACGGAGCGGCGCGAATACCTCAATTGCTTGACAGGTGCAAAGAGCTGGGAATGTCCAGCATCGCCATAACCGACCACGGTGCGATGTACGGTGTGGTAGATTTTTACAGGGAGGCAAAAGATCGCGGCATACATCCGGTAATAGGGTGTGAGGTCTATATAGCGCCCCGTTCCATGTATTACAAAGAAGCCCATACCGATAGCAATTATGCCCATCTGGTACTGCTGGCCGAGAATCAGAGAGGCTACCAAAACCTGGTCAAACTGGTTTCAATGGGATTTTTGGAGGGGTTTTATTACAAGCCGCGAATCGACTATGATGTGCTGGAGCAGTACAGCGATGGACTGATTGGCCTCAGCAGCTGTATGGCCGGTGATATCCCAAGGTTATTGCTCGGTGGCCAGTATAATCAGGCAAAAGAGCTGGCTGTGCGCCTTGAAGGAATTTTCGGAAAAGGAAATTTTTATTTGGAGCTGCAAAATCACGGGATAGAGCAGCAGCGCATTGTCAACGAAGGCCTTTTGGCCTTAAGCAGGGACACCGGGATTCCCGTTGTGGTTACCAACGATGTCCATTATATTGACAGAGAAGACGCTGAGGTTCACGATATACTGCTGTGCATACAGACGGGCAGCACCGTCGATGAACCGAATCGCATGAGGTTTGAGACTGATCAATTTTATCTTAAATCCCCCGACGAGATGATGAATCTGTTTAAGGATTGTCCGGAGGGCATCGCCAACACGGTTGCCATAGCACAGCGCTGTAAAGTGGATTTCGATTTCAATACCATACATTTGCCAAAGTACGACGTGCCAGAAGGGTATACGGCGGCCGAGTATTTGAGGCATCTCTGCTATGAGGGGTTGAAGAGAAAGTATTCGCCGGTAACTCAGGAAGCCAAGGAGCGCCTTGAGTATGAGCTTAGCGTTATCGAGCAGATGGGCTATGTGGATTATTTTTTGATAGTATGGGACTTCATAAAATTTGCGCGGGAGAGGGGAATTATAGTAGGGCCCGGTCGTGGGAGCGCGGCCGGCAGCATTGTGGCCTATGTTTTGGACATCACGCAGATCGATCCCCTGCGCTACAACCTGCTTTTTGAGCGCTTTTTAAATCCCGAACGGGTTACCATGCCTGACATAGACGTGGATTTTTGCTTTGAAAGGCGCCAAGAGGTAATAGACTACGTAACCGAGAAATACGGCAAGGATAAGGTGGCGCAAATCATCACCTTTGGTACCATGGCAGCGCGGGCTGCAATAAGGGATGTGGGCAGGGCACTCAATTTTTCCTATGCGGAAGTGGACAGGATCGCGAAGATGGTGCCTTTTGAGCTGGGCATGACAATCCAGCGGGCTTTAGAGATCAACCCCGAACTGAGGAGGCTTTACGAACAGGACTCGCGCGTTAAAAAACTCATTGACACTTCGAGAAAGCTTGAAGGCCTGCCGCGGCACGCTTCAACCCATGCGGCAGGCGTGGTGATATCCAAGGAGCCTTTGACGAAATACGTTCCCTTACAAAAGAACGACGATTGTATAACCACGCAGTTTGCCATGGGTACGCTGGAGCAGCTGGGGCTTTTAAAGATGGACTTCCTTGGCCTGCGCACCCTGACGGTTATAAGGGATACTCTGGAGCTTATCAAGGCCAATACGGGGAAAGAAGTGGACATCGAGAACATCCCCCTGGATGACAAGGGGGTTTATGATATGCTGTCGGAAGGGGATACCGACGGCGTGTTCCAGCTGGAAAGCGCCGGGATGAGGCAGTTTCTTAAAGAGCTAAAGCCCAGCACTTTTGAAGATGTAATCGCAGGCATATCGCTTTATCGTCCTGGCCCCATGGACCAGATACCACAGTATATCTATAACAAAAACCATCCAGAGGCCATAGAGTATATACACGAATCGCTGGCTTCCGTGCTTGGCGTCACCTATGGTTGCATAGTATATCAGGAGCAGGTTATGCAGATCGTAAGGGACCTGGCTGGGTATTCGCTGGGGCGTTCCGACCTGGTCAGGCGGGCTATGGCCAAAAAGAAAGCCGAGATCATGGAAGAAGAAAGGCGCAACTTTATATACGGCCTTGAGGATGAAAATGGCAATGTGATAATACCTGGGGCTGTCAGAAGAGGTATCCCTGAAGACAAGGCCAACCGCATTTTTGATACCATGGCCGAGTTTGCAAAATATGCCTTCAACAAGTCGCATGCGGCTGCCTATGCGCTGGTTGCTTACAGGACGGCGTGGCTTAAATACCATTATCCGGTTGAGTACATGGCTGCCCTGATGACCAGCGTGATGAACAATACCGACAAGGTGGCTGCATATATTCAATATTGTAGGAAAAAGGGCATTGAGGTGCTGCCACCCGACGTAAACGAAAGCCATGCCAAATTCACAGTGGTGGGAAACAAGATAAGGTTTGGACTGGCGGCTGTAAAAAACGTGGGCCTGTCGGCCATCGATGCCATTATAGAGGCAAGGGAAAAGAAAGGCAAGTTCAAGAGCTTTACCGACTTCTGCAGGAAGGTAGACGGCAGCGCAATCAACAAGAAGATGATAGAGAGCCTTATAAAATGCGGTGCGTTTGACTCTTTGAATGTCTACCGCTCGCAGTTGATGGCGGTTTATGAAAAGATACTGGACAGCATAAACCAGGAGCGCAGGAAAAACGTCGAGGGACAGCTTTCACTGTTTGAAACCAGTTATGAGGCTGAAATTGAAAAGTTGAACCAGGACCCATTGCCGCAGATAGAGGAATTTCCTTTAAAGGTCCGCCTCAATATGGAAAAAGAGGTGACGGGCGTATATATAAGCGGACATCCCTTAAGCGAGTTTAAGGATATACTGGATAACATGAATACCACCCTGGAATTGCGAGGGCTGAAGGTGTCAGAAGGCGAATCCGAACACGAGTCTGTTGTGATGAACAGCGAACTTACCGATGGTTCGCCGTTCACAATAGGCGGAATTATCGTGAGCAGAAAGTTGAAAACCACCCGCAACGATGAGATAATGGCGTTTATCACGCTGGAGGATTTATATGGCAGCGTGGAGGTCATAGTTTTCCCGAGTGCATATGAAAAATACCGACCGTTGCTTGAAGAGGACAGTGCGGTGATAATAAATGGTAGGCTCAGCATCAGGGAAGATGAAGAGCCCAAAATTATATTGAATGAAGTACAGCCCCTTGTCAGTACCTCAAAGAATAAGAGGCTGTATTTGAAGATTGAAAAAGGAAGCAAAATAGACATAAACCGGCAGATATGCCCCATTTTGCGTCGATATCGCGGGAATATTCCTGTCTACCTCTTTATAGAGGCGACGGGGAAAAAATTTCTGGCAAACAGGGACCTATGGGTCGAAGGGCACCCTGAACTGTTAAAAGTTTTATCGGATGTTTTGGGGCAAAACTGCGTAAAATTAATAGGATAATGTTTAAAACCATCGAGCTTAAGGAGGGATAGCTATGGATGACCAGGCTGTTCTGGGCGACTATATATGCGTTTTGGCGCAGGAAGACGGGGTGAGCATCATTGGAATGACCAGAGGCAAAGATACCAAGTTCCATCACACCGAGAAGCTGGATAAAGGCGAGGTGATGATAGCACAGTTTACCGAGAACACCTCGGCTATTAAGATAAGGGGCAAAGCGAGAATTTTGACAAAATACGGAGAACTGATATCCGGCAGGGACCAGGATTGACTGTCTCCCCAAGAAGGAGGACCTTGCAATGTGGGTGGTAGTGTATATGGCCCAGGGTAAGGAGATGTCCGAAAAGATAGGGGATCTCTTGACAAAAGAAGGGTTTTTGATTAAGATAAAACCCATATACAAAAATGTTGCGCCCGAGGACAATTATTATAAGATAATGGTTCCGAAATCTGAAGCAAGCGAAGCTCATAAGGTATTGATGGAAAATAAGTATTTATAAGGTGTGTTGCATATAGAGACCTGCGAAAGAAATTGTATATTTCTTCCATTCCATGAATAGGGGGAATAAGATACATGAAAACGATAGGCGTTTTGACCAGCGGTGGAGATGCTCCAGGGATGAACGCTGCCATCCGTGCGGTTGTGAGAACGGCAATTTATAACAAAGTACGCGTTTTGGGAATAAAGAGGGGTTTTAATGGATTGATTCGCGGTGAAATCGAAGAGATGGATGTGGCATCGGTGGGCGAGATCATACACCGCGGTGGGACCATATTGCATACCGCTCGATGCGAAGAGTTTAAAACGGAGGAAGGCTTGAAAAAGGCATACAACATTATTAAAATCTTTGGCATCGATGGGATAATAGTCATAGGTGGTGACGGTTCCTTTAGAGGTGCAAGGGATTTAAGCAAGTTTGGCGTGCCTGTGGTAGGCATTCCCGGCACCATCGACAACGATATAGCCTGCACAGATTTTACCATTGGATTCGATACGGCCGTGAATACTGTTCTCGATGCCCTAAACAAGATTCGCGATACCGTAACGTCCCACGAGAGGGTCAATATCATTGAGGTCATGGGGCGTAATGCTGGCGACATAGCGTTATATGCGGGGCTATCTGGCGGAGCGGAGGATATAATCGTGCCCGAGATACCTTTTAACGTTGATAATGTATGCAGGATTCTCATCGAAGGGAAAAACAGAGGGAAGGTATCCTATATCTTGATTGTGGCCGAGGGCACAAAGAATTCATTCCAGCTGGCCAAGGAGGTAGAAGAGAAGACAGGTCTTGAGGTAAGAGTTACCGTACTTGGGCATATCCAGCGCGGAGGCAGTCCTACGGCTGCAGACCGAATACTTGCCAGCCGAATGGGTGCACATGCCGTAAAGTTGTTGCTCAGCGGTAAGAGCAACAGGGTGGTTGCGATACGCGGCTCTCAGATAGTGGACTATGACATCGATGAAGCGCTGTCGATGAAAAAAGAGTTTGATCATGAGATGTATGAGCTGGCAAAGATATTGTCCATTTAATTTGCACTAATTTATAATGTTATCTGCGTTTTTTGGAGATGATACGATGCCTGCAGTTGATACAAAGATTAGAGTTCGGTATAAAGAGACTGATAGAATGGGTGTGGTTCATCATTCAAATTATTACACCTGGTTTGAGATTGGGAGAGGCGAATACATGCGTGCGAGAGGCATGACCTACCGCAGCATGGAAGAAAAAGGGTGGATGTTGCCGGTTATAGAAACCCGATGTTTTTACAAGCAACCGGCCAAGTATGACGATACCGTTATCGTACGCACACGCATGGCTGAATTTAAAGGTGTAAGGCTGAAGATGGAATATGAAGTGATAAGGGAAGAGGATGGGGCATTACTGGCAAAAGGCTATACGGTGCACGCCATCACTGACAGCAATCTCAAGCCTGTTAATATAAAGAAAGCAGACCCTGAGCTGTATAGATTTTTTATGGAATGTTTGGAGAGGTGAATGATTTGAGCGAGGTATTGGTTGAAGAATACAGAGGGGAAATAGTGGAAAACGTGCACAGGGGGTTTATATGCGGCATTTCGGATAGCGGCGAGGTGGTCTATTCAGTAGGGGAACCTGAGCGGGTAACATTTATGCGCTCTACTGCTAAACCCATTCAGGCCATTCCGGTATTTAAGCTGGGTTTGATTGAAAAGTACGGGCTGGAGGGCAGGGAAGCTGCAATACTCTGCGCATCTCATATGGCTGAACCCTTCCATATAGAGGTGCTTGAATCCATAATGAATAAGACAGGCATTCCGGAGGACCTGTTGATATGCAGCGCCGAGCCCAGGAGAATATATCACAACTGCGCGGGCAAGCATTTGGGGATATTAATGCTGTGCAAAGAGCTGGGATATAAAATGGAGGATTACTGGAGCATCGATCACCCCGTTCAGCAGCTCATTAGGGAGCACATCGCTATAATCTCCGGTTATCCTGAAGAGGATATCCAGATTGGAGTCGATGGTTGCGGCGTTCCGGTGTTTGCTATGCCCCTTATTTTCATTGCCAATGCATATCTCAGACTGGCCTGTCCTGACCTTATTAGGGATGCGCAGATTAGATCCGCTGTGGAAAAGATAACCAGGCTTATGAATGCTTATCCCGAAATGATAGCCGGTACCAATCGCGTTTGTTCTCTGCTGCTGCAGGACGACAACATAGTGGCCAAAGGGGGAGCCATGGGGGTTTATTGTTTTGGCCTTAAGAAAGAGAGGCTGGGCTTTGTGCTTAAAATTGAGGATGGCTCTTCTGACGAGTGGGGTATCATCATTGCAGCCATACTTGAGCAAATCGGCTATGACAACAAGGATACCATTCAGAGGCTAAGGGAAGCCTTCCCCGACGAGATCAAAAATGATAACTGCAGGATAGTTGGGACTCGCAAGGTGAAATTTCGACTGGGATAAATAGTATGGCTTCAGGCGGCTAAAGATTATATGAAGATGGCTTTAAACAGCTCCATAATTTTATCATATGGTGGTTGGTAGTTCACGTGGGGCTGTTTGGAGGAAATGAACAAAATCATTTTTAATTAAAGATGGGGGGTAAATAACATGAAGCTGGGGGTCAGTTCCTACAGCTACAGCCGCTGTAAGTTAGATTCGCTAGAGGTGTTAAAAAAAGCGAAGGAAATGGGGTTCGAGGCGGTAGAGTTTGCCGGCTTATCTGCTCCACCGGAAGGCGAGACTTTGCTTACATATGCCGCGAGGGTAAAAGAGGAGGCTGAAAAGCTCGGTATCAAAATTATTAACTATGCCGTGTCCGCCGATTTTATCAACGGTTCAAACGGTGACCTCGAGAAGGAAATAGAAAGGGTAAAGGAAGAGGTCAGGGTTGCAAAGGCGCTGGGAGTGCCATGCATGCGCCATGATGCCACCTGGGGATTTCCAAAAGAATACCGTGGTGCCAGAGGATTTGACGATGCTTTGCCCAGGTTGGCAGAGGGTTGTCGAGCGGTTACGGAGTTTGCCCAGGAGCTCGGGATTAAGACTACGGTGGAAAACCACGGATTTTTCTGCCAGGACAGCGATCGAGTTGAGAAGTTGATAAATGCCGTCAATCACCCTAACTTTGGGGTGCTATTGGATATCGGGAATTTCCTGTGTGCAGATGAGGATCCGGTGAAAGCAGTTGGAAGGCTGCTTCCCTACGTCTTTCACGTACATGTGAAGGACTTCCATGTAAAGTCAGGCATGCTTCCAAATCCAGGGAAAGGATGGTTTAAATCCAGAGGTGGCAATTATCTTCGCGGTGCTATCATAGGGCATGGGGATGTGCCGGTTGTTCAGTGCCTGAATCTATTGAAAAATGCAGGGTATAATGGATTTTTGTCCATTGAATTTGAGGGTATTGAAGACCCCATTACCGGCATTGCAATAGGAGCGGAAAATCTGAAGCGTTATGTTGAAAATATAATGAGAGCATAAATGATTGCAAAAGTAAGCCTGATGGGTAACAGTTCCTTACTTCCCTGAATATATTGTAGTAAAGTAGTAACGCAAAAGGGGGAGGTAATGGAACGATGGAATACCCTATGGACTATTATGCTTTGCAGCAATGTCCTCCTGGTACTATGCCTTATATCATTAGGCCGGGAGATACTTTCTTTTCTCTTGCGAGAAGGTTTAATACAACGGTGGCTGCGATTATTTCTGCAAATCCCGGGGTTGACCCTAACCGTTTGCAGATTGGCCAGAGAATATGCATACCTATGCAGCCGCAATTCCCGCCCTGTCCCGAAGGGAATTTCTACACCATCAGGCCGGGTGATACCCTGTTTGCGATTGCACGCCGTTTCAATGTTTCGGTAGACGATCTCATTGAAGCCAACCCGGGTATTGATCCTCAGAATTTGAGGGTAGGGCAGGTTATCTGTATACCGTTGGCTGTTCCCCAGCCCGTATGTCCACCTGGGACGTTTGTGTATACCGTCAGGGCTGGAGACACATTTTTCTCTCTTGCAAGGAGATTCAATACCACTGTTGAAGCTTTGATGGCAGCCAATCCGGGTGTAGATCCACAAGGCCTGCTGATTGGTCAGAGGATATGCATACCGACCGCTGTATCACCTGTATGCCCAGCCGGTACCACGCCATATATAATAAGAGCAGGTGATGCCTTCTTCAACCTTGCCAGGAGGTTTAATACTACTGTAGAAGCCATCATGGCAGCCAATCCGGGTGTGGATCCCAACAGGCTGCAGATAGGTCAAAGGATATGTATACCGATAGATGCACCGTCCGGATGCCCTGCTGGCACTATGCCGTATATAATAAGGGCAGGTGACACATTTTTCAACCTTGCCAGGAGGTTTAACACCACGGTAGAGGCCATTATGGCGGCCAATCCGGGTGTAAATCCCAACAGGCTGCAGATAGGTCAAAGGATCTGCATACCTGTATGAACATTTTAAATGTTGATAAAAGGGGCCAGCATGTTTATGTTAGGCCCCTTTTTGTATCTTATTTTTGGCGTTTAAGGAATTCTATGTTTTTAGCACGGTAAGCTCTATCTTGTGCTAAAATTTTGTGATAAAGGATGAATTTATACGATAGGATGTGCTAAAATAAGTTAAGGTTGATGCCAGTTTTCTTTGGTATTTTTCTTGCATTACTATTGCAGCAACATAACAATAACTAAGTACTCAATTATAGAAGTAGGGTGAAAGTAATAGATGAAACAAAAAAGGATTCCAGTTAAAGAAAACCAGGAATATGAAATGAATGTTGACGATATAAGCGTCGATGGAGAGGGCATAGGACGCATAGATGGATTTACCATGTTTGTAGAAGGCGCGCTGCCTGGTGAGAGAGTCAGGATCAGAGCTGTGAAAGCAGGCAGGAACTATGGATATGGTGAGCTATTGAAGATAATCATTCCCTCTCCGGATAGGATGCTTCCACCATGCCCTTATGCAAAAAGATGCGGTGGGTGTTCTCTTCAGCACCTTTCATACAATCGCCAGCTTGAGTTTAAAACCCGTAGGGTGCGTGATGCTTTGGAGCGCATAGGGAAAATTACAGGCGTAAAAATACATGACACTATAGGCATGCAGCAATCCTGGAGATACCGCAATAAGGCCCAGTTTCCTGTAGGAATGACTGGCGGTTCACTATCTATTGGTTTCTTTGTACCTAGAAGCCATGATATTGTTGATATAGATAGGTGCATCATTAATCATCAAGTTAACGATAAGGTTATCGAGATTACAAGAAAATTCATAGAAAAGTATAATGTCCCTGTATATGATGAAAATGCTCACCATGGAATTATCCGCCATGTTGTAACTAAGGTGGGATTTAAAACCGGACAGCTTATGGTGATTATTGTAACAAACGGGAGATACCTGCCCTACAAGGACAAGCTGGTTGAGCTTTTAAGGAACAATATACCAGGTATAACCGGCATTGTACAGAATATAAATTCTAAGAAGACCAATGTAATATTGGGCGATGAGAATATTACTCTGTGGGGACAAGGATATATAGTTGATATATTGGCCGGGTTAACCTTTAAGATATCGCCGCTTTCATTTTTTCAGGTAAATCCGGCACAAACAGAGATTTTGTACAGCAAAGCACTGGAATACGCCGGTTTAACGGGTAGGGAGACTGTTATAGACCTGTACAGCGGAATAGGGACCATTTCGCTCTTTCTGGCGCGCAGTGCTGCAAAGGTGTATGGTATAGAGGAAGTGCCCCAGGCGGTACAGGATGCATGGGAAAATGCCAGAATAAACGGTATTGCAAACGTTGAGTTTATAACCGGAAAGGCTGAAGAAGTCATCCCGAAGCTGGTGGATTCTGGTTTGCGTGCCGATGTGGTGGTGCTCGACCCACCCAGAAAAGGATGTGAGGCAGGGGTATTGGAAGCATTAATCCGTATGGCACCGCAGAGAATTGTGTATGTTTCATGCAATCCAGCAACCCTTGCAAGGGATTTGAAGCTTTTAACTGAGCAGGAATATCGGGTGATTGAGGTGCAGCCGGTGGACATGTTCCCGCATACGACGCATGTGGAGTGCGTGACGTTGATGTCAAGGGTGTAAGTCTTGATTTTACTGGATTTGCTGGATTACATTCAACTTATCTACTCGAACTATAGCGCCTAAATGCGTACATGGGAACATATCGAGGGTATATTTTTGTGTGAAATTTTAATTCAAAATTAGGCAGGGTTGAGTTGACAGGGTAGATAAACGATTATATATGTATAGGTTGAAGAGACAGAATGGATGTACATTCTATGTAAGCATTCTTACACTAGAATATACTCTAAAAGAGAAGATTGTAGAAGCCATAAAATAGTTGTCAGCGCAGAAGAAACTCTTTTCAGGCCATACTGGAAAAGAATATAGAAACCCCGTATTAAACGAGAATTTAGACGAGTGTAAGGCAAAAATCGGCAATTTGGAAGTTACTTAGTATGCATGTTTCTAGCATTTGGCTTTGTGATGATGTTAGCCGGATTTCATGCTGAAAGCGATGAAGAACATAAAGTTGCTGCGAATACTGCTATGGTATTATCCGGGGTTTATGCTGTTTTGATTCTGTTGGTGTATTTTGCACAGGCAACGGCAGTCAGACTTGATTCATTAGGGGATGAGGCATTAAGAATCATTGATTATAAACGATTGGGATTATTCTTCAGCTATGATCTGTTAGGGTATGGAGTTATGTCTTTAGCAACTTTTTTCATTGGTCTCACGATTAACGCCAAATCCAGGTCGGATAAGTGGCTAAAAGGGCTGTTAATGGTTCATGGAGCCTTTTTTATAGGTTGTTTTCTTACACCCATGCTTGGGGTGTTTAATTCGAAACAGAGTGGCGTTGATTGGATTGGAACGTTGATTTTAGAAGTGTGGTGTTGCTACTTCCTGCCGATATGCATACTGTCATACCTTCATTTTGCAAATAAGAGTAATAAGTGAAAATTGAGTTTGCTGTAGCTTTGATACGTTTCGTGCAACAAGCAAGGGGAGTGATTAAATGAATACCAAAGCCCTACTTATCGCATTAAAAATAGTGGTATCCTTACTAAATCAGAATGTGTGTGGTAATTCTTTTTTCTGTAAATAAATATGGAGCGAGTATCGTGTTAACTGTAACAGCGATAGTTATTTGGCTTCCGGCAGGCAAATCCAAGCGGCACAAATGTGGTCGTATTGCTTTTTTGGTGCTTGCGCTCGCGTTTGTGATACGAAATATTTCTACAACCGAATTACTTAAGAGCTTTTGTACGTGGAGTAAGTGGTGTTAAGGACGATGATAAAAAAGGACGTCTCCCTCCGGCATTGATAAAGCTTTTTCGTTAATATCCCGGAGATGAGACGTCCACTTATTTATTACATATAACGCTTGTATCGATGATTATAATACTTTAATCTCGTTAGAAGGCGATGCAAAGGGACCCGGGATGACTTGCAGGCCACGATGATTTCCAAAGTAGTCTGTATCAAAGCGTATCGGCGTTCCATCAGGGTTTTCAAAATATTGTTCCGGTTCGAACGCTTTGCCGAGCACCTGAGTGTTGATCATCCGTACGTTGAAATCTTTTATGTAATCGAATATATTTGTGACCAGATAATAGTGGCCGTCCCTTTCCACCAGTTCGACCTTAATCTCCCCATCGCCTTTTTCAACCAGCAGGTAATTCTTTTCCTTTTTCCATGGTTGGGCACCATTCAAGTATGCATTTCCTTCACTCCAGATCGGCAAATGACCAAAGTGTACAGGTTCTAAAGCTCTCATGTCTGGAGGCTTAGAAAAGTCGAACTGCGCAATCCATTCATCATAGGTGGGGTACTCGTCGAAAACGTGGGTGCCGACCTGCCTGTTTTCCCGGATGGTCTGTTGTGAGTCATGATCGTTATGGTCCCTATGGTCTTCAGCTGGCCACTTCTGGACAAATATGTTGTTGTAGAAACGGTTGTCGCCGTGAAGGATGGTCATCCAGCCCATCACTTCCGTACGGTGTGGTATGTGGTATGGCGTGTAACGCCAACCGGTTCCCCTGCCAACTGAGGTAAATGCACCACAGATGAGATTGTGAACCAAAGCCACGCCTTGGGTTGCAAAGCGAAGGCTGACCTCTGAAAGCAGTATATTGTTATCGATCAGCGTTGGACCATGGCTGACTTCAACAAATATATCTTGGCACTCCATATTTCCTTCAAGCTTTTTGATATGCGGCGGCCGCTGGTTATCATGGAGCAGGTTCTGTGTAATGCGCGTGCCCTGTGCTTCCCAGTCGCACCAGATCCCCATTGTGCAATGGTGGATATGGTTGCGGCGTATGATCACATCGATGGCCGCATGCAATTTTATCCCGGCAATTTCTGCACCGCCCAGCTCTTGCATATTATTTATATGGTGGATATGGTTGTCCTCAATGATGCTGAATGCACCGCCCATCCTGCCAATGATGCCGCCCTGTTCACAGTGGTGGATGTTGCAGCGGCGAATTATATGGCTGCCGACTTTTTCTTTCAGCCAACCGTGATATTGGCCGCGGCAAACCGCGTCGCGTTCCATCTGTGTAGGACTTTTTACGTGTTTCTTTGTGAAATAATGGTCGTTGTCAGGATCATAGTATTTACCCAGGGAAATGCCCGCACACCTGCTGTTTGAAATTTCGCAGTCTTCTATGATCCAGCCCTTGCTCCAGTGAGGGCCGATCATGCCGTCTTGAAAGGCTGCTGGCGGTGCCCAGGTGGTAGCTGCTTTATCGATCTTGAATCCTCTGACGGTGATATAGCTGACGCCTGGCTTAGATGGCATAAAGCACCTGCGGCGTACTGTGATCTCTACATTTTCCTCATTTGGATTCAGCCCTTGGAAATTGGCATAAATGATTGTCTCATCGGTTTCTGGGTCCTGTTCTGTATACCACTTATAAATGGATTCTTCCGGTACCCAGCTGTACTCATAAACTTCGCCTTTGAGACATTCTTCCAAAGTGGAGGCTTCATACATCGCTTTGTCATTTAAGAAAACGCAGCCAGTATGTTTAAGTGGCCTAGCGAAATACCAGTCTCCAAATACAAAGGTAGTATAGGGATTGTAATCGCCGAAGAAGCTGTTTGGGATGCGGCATACCCAGACATTTCCTTCGTAATGCTTCCAAGTTTTTACCTGTTCTGCTCCGGTAATCACAGCACCGAGAGGTACAATACTAGTATAAGTGATACGGGCATCTTCGGTGCCGGAATGAACCGGGTCTACATACTCCCGGTAAATCCCAGGAGCTACCAATATTTCATCTCCGGGAAGCGCCACCTTTGCAGCATCGTTGATGCGTTTAAATGGCCTTTCCTTGGAACCGTCACCGTCTCTCTCGGCATTTACGTCTACATAATATTTCATGACAAAATTCCCCTTTATTTGGTATTTGTGTATACTGCACTTGCTTAAATTATATCACAATGAATTTACAAAATGTAGTTTTATTTTCCTGTTTTATAAAAATTATTGGGAAAAATCCTAACACGCATTTTATACAGGGGAGATTATGCCAACAATGCTATTACAATTACGAGATACATTTGGTAGCGCGAGCATAATATCGGATTGCATGGTGTGTAGATCCAACATGTTGACATTGAGCGCATTGTGTTGCTAAAAAACAAGAGTTTTTACCTGCGAAAAGAGGATTATATTATATATATATAGCAACAGACAAAAAGAAGAGGAGGATTATGAGATGGACATAAATGAAACCATTCGAACGCAACTTGCGCATCGTACTATCAGGGAGTTTAAGGATCAGAAGATTCCCCGAGAGATTTTTGAACTGTTAATGGAAGTCGCAAGGCGCACGGCGACATCTACCGGCATGCAAGCCTGTTCCATTATCCACGTCACGGATCCGGAAATCAAAAGCAGGATTGCCGAAGTTTGCAAGCAGGAGTATGGGGCAAGAGTCCCTGAACTCCTCATTTTTATCGTGGATCAATACAGAAACGATCAAATAGCAAAAGAGAAGGGCTGCTTCGTAGAAACCGCCAGGGATATGGATCGCTTTTTTGCAGCGTTCACCGATGCGTGTATAATGGCTCAAAATGTTGTAATAGCTGCAGAATCCATGGGGCTGGGGACGGTATATTTAGGGAGCATTCTCAACGATTCTGAGAAAATCTGTGAGCTTTTAAAACTGCCAGAGTTGACATTCCCGGTTATAGGCCTTGGTTTGGGATATCCAAATCAAAATCCGCAGCTTAAACCTAGAATGGAAATGCGGCTTAGGGTTTTTGAAAATACCTATACAGTTTTTGAAAACTATCTAGATGAGATCAAAGAATACGATGAAGAAATGCGTACCTACTACGATCTAAGGGAGCCCGGCAGGCCGGTTGATAGTTTCAGCAACCAGGTGGTTGTCAGGCTTAAACAGTATAATCCCAAACGCCAGGAAATACTGAACGTTATCCGCAAACAAGGCTTTGATCTTATGATAAAATAAGTCAATTTAAGCCATTTTTTTGATATATCGACCTTGATTACAGGTAAATAACTTATATGAGGCTATAAATTCAAGGAGGATGGGTATGAGGAAGTTATAAATTGCAAACGCAGCGGTATAATTTGTGCTGTAACACGATATAGACGACGTTACATTATAGTGCATGGCATATAAATCTAGGTAGTTAAAATGTACAAGCATGAAATCAAAGATTGGGCCAATAAGGTAGGCAACAATAATAGCCCTATAATGACAAAAATTGAGCTAATAGGAGGTGTAACGGTGAAGATTAAACATAAGATAAGTTTAGTTGCTATAATAATGTGCGTAGTATGCGTTGGAACAATGTGGGGATTGAATAATTTTATATCGCTGAAGTATTTAGAAAACACTATACAAGATAAGGTGATAGCTGAGGTAAAACTAAAAGCCGGCGATATAGATGCATGGATATTCAAAGAAAAGCAAAACTTGGAAATCGTAGCTGAAAGGGTAATACTGGCCAAAAATTATGAAAAAGATACATTGTATAAAGTCTTAGAAGAAACGGGTAAGATGGGCTTTGAAAACCTATATTACCTAGCATTTGAGGATGGAACATTTATTGACGCATCCGGGCGGGTGCCGGATGATTATAATCCTTTAACTAGGGAGTGGTATGTCAAGGCAAGAGAGAATAGTGGGCAGATTTATGTGTGTGACCCATATGTAGATGCCAAGACAAAGAATCTGGTCTTAACGTTGTCTAAAGAAATTACGCTAAACGATGGCAGAAAAGCGGTGTTGGGAGTAGACATGCAAATATCGCATATAGACCAATATATAAATTCTATTGGAAAATATACAGTGGATGCTGAATCTTCGGCTACTCTGAGCAATGCGAGCTATGAAAGCACATTGGATAAGGCTAAAGAATCGTATTACATATTTTTAATAGATAGACGAGGCAATATAATCAGCCATCCAAATCCGGATTTTTCAGCCAAACCCAATAAAATAACCAGAGCAGCAGAGATATTAGAAGGGAAACTTGATAACTTAATAAAGTTATCAAGTGTATCATTATATCAAAGAATAATAAAGGATTACGACGGGAAAGAAAGGGCCTTTTTCTTTGATAAAGTAGATGAAACGGGTTGGGCTATAGGGATAGCAGTCGATAAAGGCGCAATACTTGAGGCAAAAGATAAGTTTGAAAAGATTACCTTATTTATATCCATAATATTCTTGTGCGCATGCATAGGAGTTTCTTTCGTTATAGCAAATGGTATAGCTAGACCGATTATGATGACCAGGACGATGGCAGATAATATATCCAATTTAAAATTGAACATAGATGTAGACGATAAATATTTAAATAGAAAAGATGAAGTAGGCGAGATATTTAGAGCTTTTAAGGTGATCATAGAGAAGTTAAGGGACTTTACGGCTAATCTAAAAGAGCTATCGACTATAAATAATAAAATTTATAACACTACCTTGGAGAAGATAACTACGCTATTAAGCCTTTCGGAAGAAGTATCAGCTACTACGCAAGAGCTATCAGCCGGTATGCAAGAGACCAGTGCGACGGCTGAATCTATATCTCAGTCAGCCACTGACTTAAATAGAGCAATGTCCATGTTTGCCAGCAAAGCGGAAGAAGGAGCAAAGACTGCCAATGAAATAGCCAGAAAGGCAGCAGAGTTGGATGAACAGTTTAAAGAGTCTAAAGATAATACGATGAATATTTTGGGTGTGGCTAAAAATGAAGTTGAGTCTGCCGTAGAGTCTGCGAAGAGTGCGGAACAGGTTAGAATGTTAGCGGAGACAATTTTAAGCATAGCGGCAAAAACGAATATATTGTCCTTAAATGCTTCTATAGAAGCAGCTAGAGCAGGTGAGGGAGGTAGAGGGTTTGCAGTTGTAGCAGAGGAAATAAGGAGATTAGCAGAAGATTCTAATAGATCGGCGGGAAGAATAAAGCAGTTTGCGGAGGACATAGATACATCGGTAAATAGGCTGATTTCAGCTACAAACAACCTATTAAAGTTCCTTGATGAAAATGTTTTAAAGGATTATAACTCGATGTTAAATGCAATAGAAAATTATAGAAATGACGGGGCCGTCTTAAGTGGAGTTTTAGGGGAATTGTCAAGTACGGTAGAGCAACTTAAGGCAACCGTAAACTCTGTGGCAACGGCAATAAATGATGTGTCTTCAACAATGCAACAGGCAACAGCAGCTATAGCTAACATTGCCGAGCAGAATAGCGAAATGGTAAGTGCAGTACGGGATATAGATAACGCTATGAAGATGAATACGGAATCATCCAATAAATTAGCAAGCATGATAGCGCAGGTTGAGCTGTAGCTAGCTACCCATCGTTTAAAGAAGCCAAAGCTTGCAAATGCCTTTTGTTGAATGTGTGGAAAAGACGTTAAGTGAGATAAAGAATTTCACGGGGGTGGAAGATGATCGGGTTAGGAACCATAGTCAATACGTTAGGAATAATCGGTGGCGGCTTATCGGGGATGCTTTTCGGTAAGCTGTTAAAGGATCGCCATCAGGAGTCTTTAAAAATAGCCTGTGGAATCAGCGTTATATTTATAGGGATTGCCGGAGCTATGGAAGGGATGTTAACCATAACTGATGGAGCTATCAATAGCGGTCAGGCTATGATGGTGACTCTTTGCCTTGCACTTGGTGCGCTGATAGGCGAAATCATCGATATTGAACATTTTTTTGAAAAGTTTGGCGAATGGTTGAAGTTTAAGACCGGGAATTCAAGAGACAGCAAGTTCGTGAACGCCTTTGTAACGGCGTCATTGACCGTTTGTATCGGGGCTATGGCCATTGTCGGTGCTATTGAGGATGGACTAACCGGCGACTGGTCCATACTTGCAACTAAAGCAATACTCGACTTCGTCATCATCATGGTGATGACCTGTTCCCTTGGGAAAGGGTGTATCTTTTCTGCCATTCCGGTTTTAATATTCGAAGGGCTGATAACGGTCCTTGCATCGTTATTAAAACCGGTAATGACGGATTTAGCTATGAATTACCTTTCACTTGTTGGTTCCATTCTTATTTTCTGTGTGGGGATAAACCTTGTATGGAGTAAAAGGATCAAAGTTGCGAATATGCTCCCTGCAATTGTGCTTGCTGTAATTGCCGCCTTTTGGCCGGCTTTATTTTGACAAAACTAGAGTTTGTGTAGACAAAACCCCGTCCAAAGGTACCAAGCATGGACGGGATTTTTACTACCATAGCCAGAAAATCCTTCCACAAATTCAAGCTTTATATAAAGGCATGCAGCAATTCACACGTGAAAAATAAATTCACGACTGCTGGATTGTCTGTGTATGCAAGCCTAGACTACGTTTTGCCTTTATGGTAGAATGATACTTGTTGAAAAAAGCAGGGTTGGGGGTTATATATGAAGCAACGTGCATCATCAAGCGCTTTTAACAAGTTTCGCAACACATTTATAGGGGATCGTGAGTTTTACATTACAGTATTTGCGTTAGTGTTACCGCTTATTGTACAGAATGCCATCTCAAATTTCGTAAACCTTCTGGACAACCTAATGATAGGCCGGCTAGGTACGCCTCAAATGTCGGGAATCGCCATTGCCAACCAGCTTATATTTGTATTTAATCTGGCTATTTTTGGCGTCCTTTCTGGGCCAGGTATATTCGGTGCCCAGTTTTTTGGTGCAGGAGATAATGAGGGCTTGCGTCATACGGTGCGCTTCAAATTGTGGACTGTTGCTATTACTTTGGTGGTTTCAATAGCTGTATTTTTGACCTGTGGAGATCAATTGATTGCCCTGTATCTGACTGGTGAAGGGGATGCCATCGAAAGAGCAGCTACCCTCGAGTACAGCAGGAGTTACCTTCACATAATGCTATGGGGACTACTACCGTTTGCCCTATCTCAGGTATATGGCGGAACGCTCCGCGAGATGGGAGAAACAATGCTTCCGATGAAGGCCAGCATGGCTGGCATAATTACCAATCTCTTCCTGAATTACATGCTGATCTATGGAAAGCTTGGATTCCCGGCTTTAGGCGTTGACGGGGCAGCCATAGCAACGGTTATTTCACGCTTTGTGGAAGTTGCTATTATCATAGTATACACGCATAGGCATCTTGAAAGATTTCAATTTGTTGAAGATTTGTATCGAACGGTAAAGATTCCTAAAGGCCTTGCTTTTAATATAATCAAGAAGGGGATGCCACTCTTTATAAATGAGCTGTTGTGGTCATTGGGCATGACCACTTTGATGCAGATATTCTCAACTCGGGGACTAAATGTAGTTGCTGCCCTCAATATAACTAGCACCATAACGAATTTGTTCAATGTGGTCGTTTTTTCTATGGGCACTGCCGTTGCTGTTATGGTTGGCCAGGCTCTTGGGGCCAACGATATTCCGCGCGCAAAGCAAACCGCATGGAGGCTTATATTTTTCAACGTTTGTGTTTGTATTGTTGTTGGCAGCCTGCTTGCTGTTTTGTCGCCGGTCATTCCGTATATATACAATACTACCGATGATGTGCGCAGGCTGGCTACCCGTTTCATGCAAACAAGTGCCATGTATATGGCAGTTAATGCGGTGAGTCACTGCGCGTACTTTACCATACGATCAGGGGGTAAAACATTCTTAACGTTCCTCTTTGACAGCGTCTATACATGGACTGTCTTAGTTCCATTCACCTATGTACTTACACATTTTACAAGACTGACCATTTCGGTGCTTTATCCGATTTGCTGTTTGGCTGACGTTATAAAGTGCATAATCGGGATAATCGTTGTTAAAGACGGGCGTTGGGCACAGAATATGGTTTCGGATGCCGTTTATGATAGATGTATTGAACCCTATGTTGATGCTGTGTAGATGGTTAGATTAGCCTTTTTACGTTAGACTTGCTTTGTCATTTCAACGATTCATATGATTACGCGTAGGATGGGGCAATAAAGATAGTAAATTCATAAATTTCAGTTTATTTTCGACAAGGCAACCACTAATAACGGTTGCTTTGTTGTTTGATTGTGCTATAATACTTACTATTGGATGCAAGATAGACCCTGCTTGTATTGGGGCCATATGATTGAATAAGTGAAGATTGGTGCCATTTAAAGAAGTAGAAGAATAGGCGAGGGGAAATACAGCTTAAGTCAAAATAATGAATATAATAAGTAAAAGGAAGAGAATGCTGTTATGTTATCCAAGAAACACGAATGGACATGTGCAGCGGACCGCTGTTCAGCAAGATATTGATTTTCGCATTGCCCATCATGGCAATGAATATATTGCAGCTGCTGTTTAATGCTGCAGACATGATAGTTGTCGGGCGCTTCTCGGGCAGAGAAGCACTGGCTGCGGTAGGTGCTACGGGTGCTCTTATAAACCTTATAGTTAACACGTTTATGGGATTATCGGTAGGTACAGTTGTCGTTGTGGCGCAGGACTATGGGGCTGGCCGAATGTCGCGATTGAGAGACTCTGTTCATACCTCCATAGCTATCAGCATAATAAGTGGCTTGCTTGTTATGGTAATAGGATTAGTTTTCTGCAAGCCGATGCTAATCCTAATGGGCACTCCGGAGGATATATTGGATTTGGCGGTACTGTATATGAAAATCTACTTTCTAGGAGTTCCTGCCATGATGGTATATAACTTTGGTGCTGCCATATTGCGAGCTGTGGGGGACAGCCGACGACCGATGTACTACCTTACCATTTCGGGAATGGTGAACGTAATACTCAATCTGTTCTTTGTAATTGTGCTGCACATGACTGTCGATGGAGTAGCTTGGGCTACGGTCATATCCCAGTTCCTCTCGATGGCGCTAGTTATGATCTGCCTGCTGCGGAGCAATAGGGGCATACGCTTTATACCGCGCCAAATGCGTATTGAAAGGCATAAATTGAAGGAAATTGTGAGAATTGGATTGCCCGCGGGGTTACAGAGCCTATTGTTCTCCATTTCCAATGTAATGATCCAGTCAGCAGTCAATTCCTTCGGCTCCATTATGGTGGCAGCCAGCTCTGCTGCAGGTAATGTAGAAGGGTTTGTTGGCACCACAATGAATGCCTATTATAATGCTGCCATTACTTTTACCGGACAAAACATGGGTGCCAAGAAATATGATAGAATTGATACCATTGCAAAGATATGTACGGTTCTAATCTTTGCTACATGGATTCTCCTGAGTGGCTCCATATTGCTTTTCGGTAGGTGGCTGCTTGGCATGTTCACGTCCGATCCTGAGGTCATCGAACTTGGCATGTTGCGTATGAAAGTTTTAATGGTTGCATACTTTACCTGTGGCATTATGAACGTATTTCCGGGTCTGACCCGTGGCATGGGCTATTCTGTATCGCCTATGATTTGCACGCTGTTAGGAGCCTGTCTGCTACGTATCGTTTGGCTGAAAACTGTCTTTGCCTGGTATCCCACGGTGGTTATGCTTTTTGCCTGTTATCCGGTTACCTGGGGATTGGCAGGGCTTGGCCAGGTAGGTATCTTCCTTTATGCACGGTATCGGATTCGGAAAAATGCCGCAATTACAGCTGAGTCCGATATATAGTGCTTTTGCCGCTTTCAGATTTGCTGGAAGAAGGCTTTTCAATGATATTCAGTTGCTCCAGCATTTCACTGACTTCTTCTGATATTATACCACTAAGCTATTCTAGCTTAGCATAAATTATAAAATATAGCAGGTATTCATAGAAAACTTTTTTGGAAGGTATATTGACTTACTATAAAAATCAGAGAAGTACGATTTATACCCAGGAGATTCATTGCATATTCGCTCTAATGAAATGCACAATTGGGAGAATAATACGAATAAGGCAAATACGGTTCAAAAACCGTTGCGTTTCATGTATTTAGATGATACAATTTAAATTCATGAAAGCAAGATGCACTAGAGGGGGACAATCATGAAGATTTCAAAGAAAGATGCGTTGATGTGGTTTGAGTTTTTTGCGCAGCTGCCGGAAGATGAGGAGATAAGCGCAAAACATCAAGAAATAATCAATTCTACTTTTGCACAGATTGAGGCTGCAGTCGAACACAGGAATAGTTTATTGATGTCTCAAATTAAAGGTTTAAAGACTTTAAAAAACAGGACTTATTTTGTGGGAAACGACGATAAATTTCCAAAAGGATGTATTTCCTGCTTGTTTGGCACCGGCCTTAATGCGATTCGAAAGACCAATAAATGCAATTTAAACTGCAAGTTCTGCTACGATTATGGGCAGCTGGATGATATCCCACCGGTAGGTGAAGATGTGTGGGAAATAGGGGGCACTAAATTTTATGAGAAGGATATCGACTTGCTACTTTCCATCTACCAAAAGCCCACCGGCGTCTCGTATGTTTATTTAGAGCCATTTATGGAAATAGAAAAGTATTATTCGGTTATAAAGAAATTTAGCGATGCTGGAATTTACCAGCATCTATACACAAATGGCACTTTGGCTACCGAAGAGACATTGAAAGCACTGGGGGAAGCAGGTCTTGACGAAATACGCTTTAACCTGGCGGCTTCTAACTGTTCGGATAAGGTTATTGAAAATATTGCTATAGCCAAAAAATATATTAAGAGCGTAGGCATCGAAAGTCCGATGACGCCAGAATTCTTTGAAGCGTTTTTGAAGAAAAAGCAGATGATCCTGGAAACAAAGCTGGATTTCATCAACTGTGCAGAACTGCATTTAAATGAGAACAATATATACAACTATTATGGTGAAAATATGTATATTTCCAGGTTTGGCTATATTTCACCCATTTGGAGCCGCGAACTGACCCTGAAGCTCATGAAAATAGCCGATGAGGAAAAATGGGATTTGGTGGTCCATGATTGTTCCAATTATACGAAGTTTGCCAGGGGGTTAAACTGGGGCAGCAAAGCGGGTATGGCGTTTGGGGCCAGCAATTATGGCTGTGAGTTTTCCAGGATTCCGTACGAATTTTTTATACCAATATTAAGTGATGACAGTTTTAAATTTCTAAGTGAAGAAGAACTGCCTGATGATTATAAACCGGAATTAATTTAGTTCATAAGGTGATAATACGGAAGTTCTGTACTTTGAGGATGCAACAGCTACCTTGTTGTTTTTCAGTTGTTGGTTGATCATGTTAAATGATTCTTTCATTAAAGTTGGTGTTATAATGCTTGGATTAGTTGCTGTGCAAACTGCTTGTAATTTTTTTGTCGATTATCAAGGTCATGCAATGGGGGCTATGGTGGAAAGTGATATGCGCAGCGAATTATTTGAATATTATCTAAAATTATTCTTTAGTTTCTATGATGAGCGAAAAAATGGACAACTAATGTCTGGAATTACCAATGATTTATTATCATTAGCAGAATTATACCATCATGGTCCTGAAGATTATATAATATATTTAATAAGATTTATTGGTGCATTTGTTATCTTAATCAATATAAACGCTAAATTAACTTTAGCAGTTTTTATCTTTTTACCAATAATGGCTATTTATATAAAAAATTAAAAGCTGAGTTAAAAAGAAATTATGATAGAATTGGAGATATCAATGCACAAGTTGAAGATACCCTTTCAGGTATAAGGGTTGTAAAATCATTTGCAAATGAAGAAATTGAAAAAGAAAAAAGTCGGTTTCTTGGTAGCAGGAAAAATATTTACAGAAATGAAGCATACTTGTATAATGGAGTAAATACTTTTATACAACTTATCACAATTACTGTTATTGTTTTTGGTGGTGCCAGTATTGTTAATGCTACTTTAGATCTGGCTGATTTGATAACATTTTTATTATATATTGGCTACTTTATTGAACCCATTTAAAAATTAAATCATATTACTACACAATTCCAGCAAGGGATTGCTGCTTTTGAGCAATTTATGGAAATATAGGAAATAGAACCAGATATAGAAGATTCGGAAAATGCTATTGAATTGAAAGACGTACAAGGAAATGTAAAGTTTAAAAATGTGTGGTTTAAATATACTGGGAGCACTGATTATGTCTTGAAAAATATATCCCTCAACGTAAAGGCTGGAGAATGTATTGCATTAGTAGGATATTCCGGTGCTGGCAAAACAACATTATGTTCACTAATTCCTCGTTTTTATGAAGTAAGCGAGGGAGAAGTATTAATCGATGGCATAAATATCAGGGATATTAAGCTGAAATCTTTAAGGGAGAATATTGGTATTGTACAACAAGATGTTTATTTGTTTTCTGGGACAGTATTGGATAATATCCGATATGGGAAGCCTAATGCAAGTAAAGATGAAGTCATTGAAGCAGCTAAAAAGGCCAATGCCCATGATTTTATCATGGAATTACCGGATGGTTATGAAACATATATTGGACCACGGGGTGTTAAATTATCTGGAGGTCAAAAACAAAGGTTGAGTATTGCACGGGTTTTCTTGAAAGATCCACCTATTTTAATTTTTGATGAGGCAACTAGTGCACTGGACAGTGAAAGTGAAAAAGTTATTCAGGATTCATTGGAGCTTCTAGCTAAAAATCGTACAACATTTGTCATAGCTCATCGTTTATCAACAATCAGGAATGCAAAAAGGATCGTTGTATTAACAGACAATGGTATTGCTGAACAGGGAACTCATGAAGAATTAATGGCATTGAATGGCACCTATGCACATCTGTATAATATGCAATTTAGAATTTAAGAGGATTTAAAATAGGTTTAATCGGTAATACGTACAGTATTACCGATTTTTTATAAAAGCGTTATCACTCGCAATATAAATGGTTGTTATGAGGATTTATTTACATAATTGGTAAACTAAATTTGAGTAAAGTCGCTTTTCTCAAGCTTTAAATCATCATCGGATACTTTTATTACGATAGTATTTCCCGATGTGCTTACTTTCCTTTAAAAACAGGACATCTTAGGGATTCGAACCCTGCATTGAGTTACCAAACCACTCCGAGCTTTGCATAATCCGGCTTTTTTCATGGGAGTATAGAAGAGCAACTATGCTATCTATTATTTGGTTGATATTAACTGGATGGATACGAGAGCCGAGTGGGCAGGCTTAAGAGGTATTGGTATAGTTATTTGTAGATGTGAAAAAGGTGGGAAGAGGAGTAAACCAGTATTGATATGGGGCAGATATTGACATAAAATATACTTATCAGGGAATATAAACTTCGATAAAATTTGTCTTTGGGAAGACTATATAAAAACTGAACAAGAAATGATAAATCTAATACTTTCAGGACATTGTTCCGACTGATATTGATTACCATGTAAAAAAACCGACTATGCGGGAGTATGATGATTGTTGCATTGAATTTTGGAATGTAACAGGTAAAACATAACACGGTATACTCTGGACATGTATAAAAAATATGTAGTAGAATGATGTATAATGCTTTCCACAAAGAGGTGAAGGAAACATGAAAGAAAACAAATATGATGACATACAATTTTTTAATAAATACAAGCAGATGGCACGTTCTATCGGTGGCCTTGAGGCGGCCGGTGAATGGCATGAATTCCAGAAAATGATGCCCGATTTTCAAGGCAAACGAGTTCTGGATCTGGGGTGCGGCTTTGGCTGGCACTGCCGCTATGCTGTTGAACACGGAGCGAAGTTGGTGGTTGGAGTGGATATTTCGGAAAGGATGTTGCAAGTGGCAAGAGAAAGAACAACCTCGCCACTTATTAAATATGTACGCATGCCCATAGAAGATATCGATTATCCGGAAAACTCTTTTGATGTTGTTATCAGTTCATTGGTATTTCACTATATTGAATCGTTTGAAGATATTTGCAAGAAGATAAGCCGATGGCTGATACAGGGTGGTGACTTTGTTTTTTCCGTCGAACACCCGATTTTTACTGCACAGGGCAGTCAGCAGTGGTGTTGTGATGCAAATGGGAAACCCCTTCACTGGCCTGTGGACCGGTACTTCGAAGAAGGAATTCGAAAAGCGGTCTTTCTGGGAGAGGAAGTCACGAAGTATCATAGAACCCTTACCACCTATGTAAATACACTTATTCAGTGTGGCTTTGAGATCATTAAGCTTGTAGAGCCCAAACCAGCTGATTACCTTATGAATGAGCCTGGAATGAAGGATGAACTCCGCCGACCGATGATGCTGCTGATAGCAGCACGTAAGAAATGAGAAGATTTAGATCGAGGATGGTGATTAATTTTTATGTTGGCTAATGTGAGACAACAAATAGATAAAATAATTGCTGATATAAATAAAGTTGCTCCAGTAGAAAAAATATATTTATTCGGTTCTTATGCTTATGGAAAACCAACAGAAGATAGTGATATAGATTTATGTGTAATTGTTAAAGAAAATCCTATAAGGAAAAGAGATTTAATGAAACTTATAAGGAAATCCATAGTAAATGTAGCAGACGTACCAATTGATATATTGGTTTACTTTAAAGATGAATTTGATGCAAGGTCGAAATTGAATTCAACTATAGAGTATAAAATTGTACGTGAAGGGGAATGTATATATGAACAATAAAGATATCGCTAAGGAATAGTTTACAAATTTCACTTAATAATGCTGGTTATTTTAAAATATTTGATGAACAAACTGCACATAAAGCTTTTATGATAAAGATTCTCGATCATATGAGTCCTATTGCAAGTTATTGTAAAAAAGTTGAAACGGGCATGATAAAGCCCGGTATTATTGTTTTTCCTGCGATGTTTGACGTGGGTGATGGGAGGACTTAATAAATGCTCACAAATCCTGAGTTATTTGACTTTTTTTGCCCAAAGTTTATAACAACTGGTACGGTTTATTGGAGGGGTAAAATGAGCTGTCCATTACCAAGTCAACTCCCCAACGCCTAAAGAAGCGGGGGCTCGTAAAAAGCCTTGGTTGACTAGCCTCAGTTGCCAGCACAAAGCTGACGGAGTTTCGTTAGGTAGGCTATGATACTCTAGAGTGTTGCTCCTCAAGCTCCAGGCTCTGTCGTACAGGTTTAAACAGTCCTGAAGGGTAGGGACAGTGGCTTGTGCATGACAAGCCTATTTAATGTTGGTGATGAGCACCTAACTCTGATAGGAGGTTTATAAAATGGAACAGCAGAAAACAAAAAACAACAAATATCAAATGCTAATGTTTATAATAAATGCGATTATAGGTTTGGTAGTTATAATAGGTTTAGTAGTAATAAGAGTAAAAAAAGAAAAAGCAGCAGATACATATGTAAGGAATATCATTGAAATAAATAATGAACTTGATCTGATGGTTAACGATATTGATCAAAATATACGTTTAGCGATAGATAAAGAAACGAAAGCGATATTTATAGAGAAAATAGAATCATATATGGATGAGTGGTCTATCATTGCAGATAAAATAGAAAAAATAGAGCCTCCATCAAGGTTAACAAATTATCATTTACTAACGATACAAAAGACCAAACTAGTTTATGATGTATTAAAAAATGCATATGAAGTGGCACTTTCTTACAGGTCAGAAACATTAGAATATTTAAATAACTACGAAGATACAATCCTTCAATTTAGAAAGTTGAAAGAAAAGCAAACTCAAGAACTAGAAAAGTTAGCTAGACGTAATTAGTATGAACATACGTTACATAACGTGTAAAAATCCCCAAACGAAATAGAATTAGTGAATATGAAACTATTTGGGGGAAAAAGGTTAAAAATAAAAGCTGTAATATAAGGAGGCGGGCTGGCAAATTGCTGAAGATTCCTGGTTTTCTGAACGCTATAATTGTCCGCGTTTCACAACACCCGATGAAAAAGGTAAAGTAGTTCTGGATTATTGTTTCTATTTAAAAGATGAATAACCGTTGATAAGATAGTTTTATTGAAGTTATATAAGGTTTTAGATAGTGTCATAGAAACAATAATATTTGTAGAATACAAAATAACCTTCACAAGCCCCCATACGAAGAATGAACCAACAGATAACAAACCTCCGGATACATTCCGGAGGCTCGTTGCTGTTTTTTATGAGAAGTAACTCTTAATTACCCTAAACGGACGCATCATGTCATGGTCTTCATGTTCCAGAATGTGGCAATGCCACACATAGTCACCCGTATAGCCATCGAATTTTGCGATAATCCTTGTAACCTGCCCAGGCGTAACCCTTACGGTATCCTTCCAGCCCAATTCGTTTGCGTCAGGTGGAATAGGGTCTCCCGTGTATATGATTTCGCCTGTGCTTCTGTAGTGCTGTACATCAAACGGCCTGCGGTCCAAAATTTGAAACTGCACCAGATGCACATGGATGGGGTGCGGGAAAGCTATCAGGTTCAACAAATTCCATATTTCGATGCTGCCCAGTTCGGGCATCTCGGTAACAGGATCACGCCACATCTTTCCATCAAGCTGGAACGATGGACGACCATATCTGTCTGGTACCGTATCAAGGGTCAGATTTCTGACCTTGGTAGCCATATTTTCATTTAGTCGCTCGAAAGGATACAGTATTTCGGGTATTGTGCTGGTGTCTTTACCCTTAAGCGTAAGCACTACCCTAAACTGCATGACATTACTTGTATTTTCATCCGTATCATCATTTGTCAGTATAATATATTCGCCTTTCGAGCCCGAAAAATCAATGATGACATCTGCCCTCTCTGCAGGCATAATTGTCAGTGCATCGAGCTCTACAGGACTTTCTAAAAGCCCTCCGTCGGTTCCTATTTGATAGAATTTCTGGCCATTTGATAGCCTCAGTGTATATGTCCGGGAATTTGATCCATTCAAAATTCTGAAACGGTACTTCCTCGGCTCTACATTGAGGTAAGGCCATACCTTGCCGTTAACTAGGATTGTATTTCCCAAGAATATCGGTACCACTGATGGAAAAACTCCCGGCACTGGTTGAGGCGGTTCAGCGGGGTAAAACAGGGAACCGTCTTTATTAAACGACCTGTCCTGGATCAGCAGAGGGATTTCATACTCGCCTGATGGCAAATTGAGCCTCTGCTCCAGGTGATCGCGTATAATATAAAAACCTGCAAGGCCTGCATATACGTTCAACCTGGTTATTCCCATTGCATGGTCATGATACCATAAGGTTGCAGCTTGCTGGTGATTGGTATACTTGTATACTTCAGTGGCAAAAAATGGGCCCGTCTCTTTATAGCCTTTTGTGAACCAGGCTTCAGGATGTCCATCGCTCTCAGGCGAGACCCGTGCGCCGTGAAGGTGGACAACGGTGCGTACTTCGGGTGTGTCAACAGCCCCATGCAAGGTACGGTCTACCGGTAATAAATGCTTTTTTGGCAGGCAGTTAATCCATTTGACCATGACGGTACGATCCTTTAGTGTTTCAATAGTAGGACCGGGGTATGTGCCGTTATACCCCCAGACCGTAGTTTCAGGAAAATATTTGTGCAGCTTTTGTTTTACCTGCAACATTTTCACTTCATAGTATGCTCCGTCTTTTAGTCTTTTTGTAGGCTGCAGTACCTCGGGAATCGGCAGTTCGTCAACAAACTTGGGAATTTGAATTCGGGTCCGATGGATCAACTTTGTATTCGTAATATTCATTATCATTCAAGTCATATGACATAGAATATCACCTCTTTTATTTCTCTCGTTATATATTATGTAATATATTATGCAGATGACATCTCAAGAGTGCAATGCTTTAATAACCATAGTTAAAATTTAACCGCAAGGGTCGCAAGTGGACGTTTAGTGTGAAAATAAATTACGTGGTATTTGGGCAATCTTAAAATGACGCATGTAAGCTGTTCTCCAATTCAACTTGTTTCATGCGAGTTCCTGGCAAGTTGGAAGGGAGTCTCTATAATTAAAAAAGGGGGTATCTTCGGATGAGAAAACGTATTATCATTCTGATTGCCGTCCTTTGCCTGTTTGCCGTATCTGGCACTGCGCTTGCTGCAGAGTATAGCTATAGTTTTACATTCAATCCACCTTTTGTCGGTAGCTTAAGATATACAGAGCCAAGGATAAGAAGAGTAGGAGATACGCCTTATGTGTGGCCCAATTATTCAACAACACCTACAAATTATGTCCTAGTTACAGAACATAGTGTTACTACACCAGCAACAAATACTCTTAAGGAGATATATACAGCAGGGAAACGTTATTTTACTTATCTTCCTAATTACGGTGGGTATGATGAAGCGTATCGTCTGGCTGGCTATCCGACATATACTGACTTTGACACATATACCATAAGCGGGAAATGGTCTCCATAAGTCTGATAAGGGTAGTTATCACCGATTGAAAAATGCAGGTGTACTCGCCACCTGCATTTTTTAAATTCGGCGTTTTTTATCTAACGAATCATATTCAGACAAATTCACCGACTTAAGCAGCAACATATAGTTAATACAGTTGAATTAAACCTTTATTGACAACTGTCTTCTATTGCGATAGAATACTATTGTAGGCATTCTATTATAATAGAAAAATATATGTAAATGAGGTACATATTGATATTAAGCTGTTTTGCTTGAATCCAAAAAGAGAGGATAGAAACTTGACCTGAGCCGGATAGCCGTTCTTGCTGTTAACGGTGTGACATATGTGTCGACAAAAAAGAAGGGTAGGAGGATTTAGTAATAAAATTCCAGGAAAAAATTTGTTATTACCTAAACAAATAGGGAAGAAAGGAGATTTGCAATGAAGAAAACCCTTATACTGCTGCTTTGTCTTGTGCTATTGACATCAGCTCCGGCCTGCGGAAAACTTCAGGTGAATGAAGAACGTCTTGAGGAACTGCTGGAAATTATGGATTTGGGAACCTTCCTGCAAACGGTGGATTTGCCGGATAATTTCTCCATTGGATTTAACGCAGCAGATGTCAAATCCGTAGATTCTGCCAAAATATATAAAGCAGTGCCCCTGGAGCTTGATGCTGACGAAGTCGCTAAAAAACTGCTGAAGAGAGAAATTGTATCGACCAAGGTATATGCCGAGGGACCGCAATTTGAAACCAGCGATAATGAATTGAAGGAATATCTTACCGTTTTTGACGGAGGCAAAAGCGCGGGAGTTGATTCCGGAGTTGTAGGTGGTCTTAATTATTCCGTGATTATAAATGGGGAGTGGCTAGACAGTAAGCAGGGGATGGTTATAGCAGGTGACCCGGGACCGCCGGATAGCATCGCACAGAAATGGGGTTATAACTTAAAAAGCGACTATGCATCCTTTGCAGACCTTTCTTTTATGAGCTACAAAGATGCCCTTGCAGCAGTAGAAGAGCTTTTATACGATACCCTGGGATTTCCCGAGCTTGAGGTTGCGGAAGCCTATTCGATGGATTTGGAAACCATGCTAAAGCATTATGAGCTTTATAAAGCAGCAGGCGGAAAAGAAGAAATCACTTTCTCTAAGGAAGACGAGTGTTATGTGTTCTTCTTCCGGCAGGTAATCGATGGTATCCCCTTAGCAAACGTTAGGTGGCAAAAAATAACTATCAGTAGGAAAATAGCACCAGTACCCACTGTTAAAGTCTATTATACCAGGGACGGCGTAAGACGTATTTCCGCTGGAGGTCTGTACGATATCATTGAGGGCGGAGAGGATAAACCACTGATCAGCGCGGCTGCCGCTCTGAAAAAGGTGATTGATGATTACTCAGAAGTTTTCCTGGAAAACCAAACCAGGGTAATAGCCATGGAGCTCTGTTATGTGGGAGTGATGGCACAAGACGGATATGAACTGATTCCTGCGTGGATCTTCTGTATTGCTGAAGCTATTAAAGTTAAAGATCCGGTGGATGGCACGGAGAATTCATACGATTTATACACCTACTATGTGGTAAACGCCATTACTGGCGATAGAATAGAGTAGCAAAGGCGGGGAGATATGATGAAACAGTTTTTCTATCTTTTAGCCGCTGATTTACGCCGGGCAATACTTTCAATACGATTTCTTCTCAGCGCCTGCGGTGTTGCATTGGTGTTGTTTATAGCTTCCTGGGGTCAGATAAAATTTGCCCGGGATGTGTTATACCTTCTTGGACTGGGTATAAGTGGAACCGCAAGCATGCTTCTGATAGCAGGTATTTTACCGCTGTTCCCCTTTGCGACAACCTTTGCCACAGAATGGCAGGAACGTGCCGTCAGATTCTGGATTGTGCGGACGGGTATACGGAACTATTCGATGTCCAAAGTTCTGGTGAGCGCTATATCCGGCTTTTTGACTACGGCCGTCGGTATGCTTATGTTCGTGCTTGCTTTGCG
>NZ_FOXR01000087.1:0-1058 GCF_900115765.1 Caldicoprobacter faecalis
TGCTTAAGCCGCTGGACTTATATGCCTCAATCCTAGCTTCCCACTGTTGCTTACGCTCTTTGTGCGTCATAGATAATCCCTCCTCATCATTTCTACGGAGGAATTATCTCACATCTGATTACAAATTTTTAGGTGTGCTCTATTTGACGCTTACACATTCTCTATTGGGTGGTATAATAGCTTAAAAATATTTTTTCTTTCAATTGTTTCCGTTTTTCTTCCACCTTCTCTACTTCTATCGTAATATAATTTTCTACACCTTTTCCAATCTGTTATGTACTGCCGCACAGTTGATGATGAACCATCATATCCCATCCCACGTATCTTTTTTTCAATCTCAGAACCCATAATCCCTTTCTCAAGACATTCATCAATCTCTTTTATGTATGGTGTTAATTTCCCGTTTTTCTTTTTGCCATAGGAAGCATGGACTGGATTAAAGTTTTCATCAAGATATCTCCGAATTGTTGATCTATTAAGTCCAGTACGTCTGGATATCTCATGATTGCTACAACCTATTTTCTTTAACTCACGCACTTCATTCACACGTTCCATTTTTTGTTTCACTTTCTCTTCGTGCACGGTCATCATCTTTGTTTGAAATGAAGATTCTCTTTCTTCGAGCGTCATTGACATCAGCCTATCATAAGCCCGTATATCCATATTTTTTATGGGGTGTTAAAATAAAATTGTGTCTGGTGTATAATAAAATCACAAAGGAGGCTGGTAATTATGGATAAAAATACCTATTACCAAACAGTTAAAAATATGGCGGTTGAAAAAGTATTAAATCAGTATTGCTCTGATTCGGATCCATCACGCCCTGCCCTGAAAAAACTGCTGGAAGATTTGCTCGACTGGTTTATGTTGTCTGAACGCCAAATCTATCTCTTGAAAAACGAAAACGACAAAGGTAATGGCTTTTATGATAGAAAACTTGGTACGCCTATGGGTAACCTGGAAATCTCTGTCCCAAGAACTCGCACTGGCGATTTCAGACCCCACATCCTCCCTGAACCGTATAAAAGGGTGGATGAATCCTATACAGACCTTCTTAT
>NZ_FOXR01000018.1:0-43916 GCF_900115765.1 Caldicoprobacter faecalis
AGTATAAAAAAGCATCTTAATAGGTATATAAATTGGCTGAATTATTGATTTTTCAAGGTCTAGCAGTCAATATTTAACTGCGAAGTTTGAGTAAATTATATTGTTCAAATAAGGATTTTTAGGAATCATCCCGATATAAGGTACAAAAACAGCATTCATGAGTGTATATATAAAGAAACAAGCAGGCTTAATGTTTTTTTTGTGGAAAAGGACGATATCTTAATTTATCATACCGGATATTCGTCTAGTATAGGAATGGCCAAGGCCGAAAGGAATTTGAAGTTGCTGCTGGAATGTGAAGAGAAGGGCGATTTTCCACCATACTTTAATGTATATATGAGCGACTCATATTTTATGATGAAGGATTGGGATAAAGCAATTGTTTATGCTCAAAAACATATCGACAGTGGAGTTTCGATGTTTGGCTATAATATAAAACCGTATATGAACATTATTGAGGCTATGCTAAACAGGGGAGATGACCTTGAAGTTGTAATAGACAAAATAAAAGAATTCATAAAAAAATTTCCGGATAATCCCACATTTTATATGTATATGGCAGATGCACTCTTTAGCCTTAAAAGATACACTGAGGCTTTTGAGTTTTATAAAAAAGCTGTTGAGCTTAATGCAAGCTATCGGGGTTTTGAAATAAACTTAGCTGCTACCAATGTATATAATATTTATTATAAAATGGGTTATATATATTATTTAGCCAATGACTACGAAAATGCTTTTTCCTATTTTGTTGAGAGTTTGAAAAATAAAAAGCACTTTTTTCCAGCTTTTATGCATTTGTATATGTTGGTTAAATATAATGCCGTACATGAAAAAGTAGCGCTTTTTAATTCGATATACGATATTCAAAACGAAGAAGATATCAGTTTTTTGACTAAAGCCTTGTCTATATTGAAAGATAAGGAATTGTTGACATATTATGAGGGGATTTGGATTAAGAAATACAATCAAAAAGATTTGACGATCGCTTACACCCTTTTTTCAAATGGACTTTATCAAAGAGCTTTTATGAAATTTATGGAGGTATATAAAGCTTGTTCACCTGACGATGAATTGAGAAGTATTACTCTGGCAGCATGTATATTATGCAGTGATGCCTATTCTTTTAGGGATAATCTTGATGGCTTTAATGTTCAAGATAGGGAATTTTTAGAGCTAATATTTAACTTTAATGATGATAAAATACCAGAAAAATTTAACAGCATTTACTTGAATGTTCTTAGACACATAATTAATGTTGCTGACGATGAATTGTTGAATAAATATTTGGTTCTTGCTCAATTTTTTGAAAAAGCTGTATGGAAGGATATTCTTAGTATAATGATTGACAATAGAATGTTTGCTTCCGGACTGGCTTTGTGTGATTATTTGTACAATATCAAAAGCCAGGGTACAGATGTACAGATGGAAGAAAGCGAATTGACGTTTTATATGGGTTTGTGCTACTTTAAGATGGAAAAATATTCTGAAGCAAAGGAAATGTTTAGTTTGGCAAAGGATAAAGGATACAGAGATAATGATTTAAAAGATTTTATGCTGTGGACTAATCTATATTTACGAAAAATGTAATTTAAATAAGGGGAGTTTGTTTATGTTTGAAACGCAGAATAGTACTAGCAAAAAAATGGAAATCTATAAAAAGCAATTTAAAGATAATATAAAAATTTTAATTGAAAAGGGAATGCTAAAAGAGGCAGAAGAGCTTATTAATGAATATAAAGAAATAGCAAGCGATGACATTGAGATATATTCAATTAAAGGAGTTATTTACATTAGCCAGCAGAGATATCAAGAGGCAGAGGAAATATTAAAAGAAGGGTTATCGATACAGGAAGATTTTGATATAATGTATAATCTTGCTTATCTCTATATATTGCAGGGCAAGTACGATTTAGCTAAAAATCTTTGCGATCAAGCAATATTGAAGACTGATGACAGGGAAAGCCAGCAGTCTTTGGTGGATTTATATAGATTATTAGGTATAAATAAAACCAAGGCAGAGATAATTGAAGAAGCTAATTTTCAAAGATATTACAGTTTGGCAAACGAAATGAAGTCAAAAGGCAATTGGAGCGATGCTTCGCTTTATTACGGTATTGCATACAGATACTGTAAAGATGATGAATTGAAAAAGGAATTAGAAAAATTAAATTCAGAGAATGATGCCTCTAAAAATATTTTCTATGTAGCAGCAAATAATCTCAAAAAAAGGTTTATTATTTTATCTTCCTGCGGATGGGGAGATGTTTACCAGAGACCTCACCATATAGCTCGTTCCCTTGCCAAATTTGGAAATGAGGTTATCTTCATATGTCCTGCACAGAAGGCCGTTGTTAATAGTGGAGAAGTTTCTGCGGCGGATATAACGAATTACTGTTTGAATAATTATAGAGTTGTTGATGGGGTTAAGATATACTTCCCTTTGATTGTTGAATATGACGGCCGGTTGATATGCAACAATTATTTAGATTTGGTTCAGAATATACTGAGTATTCCAACAGACGCGTATAAAACTGTTGTTATCACGTATATGCCGTACCAGGTAGAAGTAATTAAACAGCTGAAAGGGGACTATTTTCATATTTATGAATGTGTTGATGACCATACCGATATTGAGTATGCGTTTTGGGGGCAGAAAAAAGATGTTCTATGGGAACAGGAATTGATGGATAGAGCCGATGCCATAACTACAACGGCTACTTCTTTATATTTGCAAAGGGTTGCTGTTGAAGGTAGGAAAAATGTTTTTCTTTTGAGAAATGCTGTTAATGAGGGAGATTTCATTATAGATGATTTGCAAATGCCAAGTGATTTGATAAATATACCAGAGCCTAGGATAGTCTATACTGGGGTTGTATATAATAGATTTGATGAAAAATTATTCTATGAGATTGTTAATTCAAATCCTGATAAGTCATTTGTTATAATTGGTCCTGTATACAACGGCATGTTGAAAGAAAAAAGAAATAATCTGTATATACTTGGGCCTAAGAAACACTCAGAGTTAAAGAATTATTTGAAATTTATGCAAATTGGCATAGTGCCTTATATCGATACTGCTGATATAGATATTGCATGTGATTCAATAAAGCAGTATGAATATATTGCTTGCGGTTTGCCGGTTATAACCACATATATGCCAGAATCGGCTATCGATAAAATATATACTTTTCTTGCCAATACCAAGGATGCCTTTAATGAGGCAATTGAAAAATGCCTTAATCTTAAAATTGATAAAGACGCTGTTAGTGATTTTTTACTGCGGAATTCCTGGAATGCAAGAGCGGCTTTGCTGTGCAAAATAGCAGATGGGGAGATGGTAACAGAGCAGAAGAGGGCAGTAAAATCTTTAGGAGAAGAATTGTACCGTCTGGTGTTCCAATATGATTCACCTGTTTTTAAGATTTTATGGGGCCTATATTTAAGTTTAGAAGATAACGTTGAATTTGAAAAAATTGCACGAGAGGCTTATCAGCAGCTGAAATATAATAAGTATATCGTTTCAAAGTATATTACAGCACTAATAAAAAATATGAATGTTGATGCAATTGTTGAAGCTGTATTTAATTCAGTTTTCTTTAATAATGCAATCAAAGAGGAAGTGTTGTTTTGTAAAGAATTGGGTGATTCAGATTTGATAATATGTCTTGCTAGTATTGCTATAGGAAATTTAAAAGAGGCTTTACGATGGATAGATAAGATTGGTAATGATGAAGTAAAGCTGATATATAAGAACTATATCAACTATATCATTGGAGAAAAATTAGAGATTGAAGAGCTAAAATCGATATCGGCAAGTAGTCAAAAACACCCGCTGTATAGGTATTTGAACGATATAATTGTGAATCAGGAAACAAAAAATAATCGTGTTTTTATCGCCGATTTATATGATAGCGTTTCTTTGAATTTTGTTAGATTGCTGTCTTTAAACAATGTAGCAGTTGATGGATTTTGTAATAATGATGGGAGACCAAAATATGGGATTAAGGCAGTTGCTTTAGAAGAAGTAGTTGAAATGCAAAGACATGCGAAAGTAAAGGTAATAGTCTGTTATGGAGCTGATTATATAAAACTGGTAAGAACTTTAGCAGAAAAAGGTATTGAGGAATGCGAGGTTGCAGTAATACTGGGACAAAAAGTTATTTTTGTAAAAATAGATAAAGAATTAATGGAACATATAAGAAGAAAAGATTATAACAAAACAATTACTTTTAACAAGTTTAATGCAGCAGATTCAAATGTACATGCTCTGATAAAATATATTCCGGAGGAATATAAGAAAAAATATAAATTGAATGTTATATACGGAAAAGATGTTTGGAGCATAGAAAATATTGTAAAAGTTCCTTTGATTTCTTCGGTTACAGTTTCGGGTTTTGCAACTTTCCTTTACCATTATCCTAAGTTTACATATAATATTGAAGTTGGCCATTACGGCGTACCGATTAAAGCTAGCGGTATGATGGATAAAAAAGATAAAAATTCAGGGGGGAATCCACAAGTTTATGAAAAAGTAGATGTTGTGTGTGTTGCTTCTGAACTTCATATGATTATAAATAGTGCTTTTTATGCTATACCTGAGAATAAATATAGGATAACAGGTTTACCACGAACTGATGTATTATTTTTTGCGGATAGTAAAGCGAATCTGGAGAAATTGCTGGGCGTTAGCCTGGAGGGGAAAAGGGTTATTTTCAATATGCCCACCTTTCGTGTCTTTGAACAAGCAGGCAGAATTGAAGGCGGTGCTGGCTTAGATGATAGTTTTAAAATCAATAATTTTGACTATAATGAGTTTAACAATTTCTTAAAACAGCATAATTTGATTTGTGTATCTAAAGTACATCACGGCGAAGAGATGACCGTCTATACTAAAACAAAAAATAGAAATTACGATAGTATGTTTTTTATCACTAATTATGATTTGGAAAAGCATGATTTAGACTTGTATGAGATTTTAGGAGCTGGGGATCTATTGATAACAGATTATTCGACGGTTTATAATGATTTTTTATTTATGAATAAGCCAACTATTTTTGTAGTTACGGATATTGAAGAGTATAGAAAGAATAGAGGATTGGCATTGGAACCATACGATTTTTGGACTGCTGGCCCTAAAGTAAAGTCACAGCGAGAACTGCAAGAGGAAATACTTAAATGCTTATCTGACCGTAATTATTTTAGAGAACATAGAGAGAGGCTGCGGCCGGTATTTTTTAAATATATCGATACTAATTCTATACATCGCACATGGAAAGTTATTGATGAAGTAATGTCACAAATATCCTGATATTGGTGTAAAAATCAACCAAATTATGTTTAATTTTTATGAAAACGTGTAAATGTACAAGCAAGCTGGGAGGTAGGGCTAATGATAAGAGTAATAACATACGGCACGTTTGATTTATTGCATTACGGGCATATTAATTTGTTGAAACGAGCTAAAGAGATGGGGATTATTTAATTGTAGGATTGTCTACTGACGAGTTTAATAGAATTAAAGGTAAAGAATGTTATTTCACTTATGAAGAAAGGAAAAATTGATTGAAGCAATTAGATATGTCGATTTGGTAATACCTGAAGAAAGTTGGGAACAAAAGGTAAAGGACATAAAGGAACTTAAAATAGATATTTTGGTAATGGGAGATGACTGGAAAGGTAAATTTGATTATTTAAAGAAATATTGTAAAGTAATTTACTTACCTAGAACTCCGGAAATTTCAACCACCCAGATAAAACGTAATTTGGGTCTGATGAAATAAATTTAAGAAAAAAAGTATATTTCTAAAGTTTTCTCCTTTCTTATCCGATAATATCTACAGAAGATATTGAAGGGAAAGGGGAATACAAATGCGCGTGGAAGGCGTATCTACGATTACAACTGTAAAACCGGCACCGAAGGTTCAACCCGAGTCTAAGAGTATAGGCTTTAAAGAATCCGGCGATTTGAATAGACAGAAGGTTGACTCTTCATTGAATGGAAATATATTACAGGACGATATCATGCAAGCTGTCAAACGGGCCAACAAGGCCCTTGAGGGTACAAACCGGCGCTTTGAATATTCCATCCATGAGCAAACCAACACCATAATGATAAAGGTTATAGATACCGAGACCAATGAGGTGATACGTGAGATTCCTCCCGAGAAGATACTCGATCTTATCGCCAAGCTGTGGGAGCTGGCCGGGATTATAGTGGACGAAAGAGTGTAAAAGTTACGGGCGTAATAGTGGACGAGAGGATATAAAAGGTAATGACGTCATTGCCAACGAGAAGATAGTAAAAAGGTGTAGAAGGGATACATGGAAGATTTGGGGGTGAAAGGATGCCTGTGGATTCTACCTACAGCACATACAGTCCCGGTATGCTTCGCATAGGAGGATTGGCTAGCGGTCTTGATGTTGATTCCATCATCCAGGACTTGATGCGGATTGAGCAGATGAAAGTGGACAGGCTAAAGCAGGAGAGACAGCTGGTTGAGTGGCGCAAGGAGGCCTACAGGGAGATAACCAACCTTCTTCGGGCTTTCCAGGACGAGTTTTTCAATATGCTGAAAACTGATACATACATGCTCTCATCCAATACATACAAGACATTCAATGTAACTTCCAGCGCTGAAGCCTATGTGACGGCAACTGCAAATGCCAGCGCTATGGAGGGTAGCTATGCCATTACCAAAATCCAGAGACTGGCTACCCCTACCATCATAAAGGGGACAACATGGGCATTTCCCGATGGCAAAACTTTGGACAGCACGCTGGAGCAGCTTGGCCTGGTTGCGGCAGATGGTCGAGCAGAGTTTTCCATCAATGGAGTCACATTTTTGATAGGAACTCCATCCGAGGGGGAAGAGCTATCTGGCGATACCGTAGTTATAGACCCTACCAAGACCTCCATGCGCCAGCTCATGAACATCATAAATACAAACAGCAAAGCTGGGGTTAACCTGTTTTACTCCAGCATAGAGAAGAGGTTTATACTTCAAACCAAGGCTACTGGGGCAGCTACTATCAGTCTTTACCAAAACATGACCGATGTCACAGGCACTTTCCTGCGTGATATAGGTTTGCTGGCCGATGGTGCAGAAAAGGAAAAGATAGACGGCACCGATGCCGTAGTAACTTTCCAAAAAGTGGGCGGTACCGGTACTATAGACTGGGTAAGCGCTACCAACACCTTCACCATCGACGGCGTTACCTATACGCTGAAAAATACCACACCTGATGGTATGGCACCCATCACCATCACTGTTACGCAGGATGTAGACAGGGCGTACAACGCCATAAAAAATTTCGTTGACAAGTACAACGAGCTGATAGACAAGATAAACGGTAAACTCAATGAAGAGCGATTCCGCGATTATCCGCCGCTGACCGATGCGCAGAAGAAGGAGATGAGCGAGAAGGAGATAGAGCTTTGGGAGCAGAAAGCAAAGAGCGGCCTGTTAAGAGGCGACTCAATACTTCAGAACATAGTGTACAACATGCGCAGGGCTTTGGTCGATGCCGTTGAAGGTGTGGGTATAAACCTCTCGTCAATTGGCATCACCACCGGCTCGTATTTCGAGAGGGGCAAGCTCCATATTGACGAGAACAAGCTGAAAGAGGCCTTGAGGAATAACCCCGAACAGGTGATGCAGCTTTTCATAAAGAAATCCAGCATCGATTATTCGCCCAATCTGGATTCAGATTCGCGGATACAGAGGTACAACGAGTCGGGGCTTATGTATAGAATTTCGGATGTACTCATGGATAACATCCGTACCACCAGGGATAAATACGGCAGGAAGGGAATATTGCTTGAAAAAGCCGGTATCGTTGGGGATATAACCGAGTTTCAAAATATGATGGATGCGGAATTAAGGAGGCTGGATAAGAGGATTGACGCCGCTGTGGAGGCCATGATAAGGCAAGAGAACAGGTACTGGGCGCAGTTTACCGCCCTTGAGAAGGCCATTCAGAGGATGAACATGCAGAGCATGTGGCTCATGCAGCAGATGGGGATGAATCAGTATTAGTGTTGTACTCCAATGTTGATAGTGTTCAATGTTATCTTGGATCCTGAAGTGGTGACAATTGGTATGGTCAATTCAGGCGGCATTTAATGAAGTGCAGGCTGAGAGCGGTAAAGCTGAAGAGTTTGTGTTATAGGGAAAAGCCGGAAAAAACGGTTTGAAGTTAGTGGTTTACTTGAAAGTGATGGTTTTAAATTTTAGTGCATGTTTGGGGAAAGAGTAGCAAAACAGATATTATCGGATGCTGGTTTGAGATTTATGGGGGTATTTCAAAAATTCACAAAAGAAGCAGGGCAGAAAGTGGCGCTTGAGTAAAATGGAAACCGAATATTTAGGGCCTGATTATAGGTTTTAAAGGGGGAACACTGTATGGCACTTAACAACCCGTATCAGCAGTACCAGCAGCAGAGCGTCATGACGGCAAGCCCGGGAGAGCTTCTGGTCATGCTTTACAACGGCTGCATACGGTTCATCAAGCAGGCGATAGAGTGCATAAACGGCAAGGACCTGGAGGGGGCGCACAAGGCTATAATAAGGGCGCAGGATATCATCCTTGAGTTTATGACCACCCTGGATATGAAGTACGAGGTGTCGCACAATTTGATGGCTCTTTATGATTACCTGCACAGGCGCCTTGTGGAGGCTAACACCAGGAAGGATGTGGCCGCACTGGAAGAGGTACTGGGGTTTGTGACCGAGCTTCGTGATACCTGGGCCGAGGCCGTAAAGATTACGCGAAAGCAGATATACAAGAAGGAGTAGGCGATAAGTTGAATATGATGGAAGGCAATAAGCTTGAAATCAACCAAAAGGTCAATGAAAAGCTAGAGAAGCTGCTTGAGATTGCTGAGGCCAAAAAGCATCATATGCAGCGGATTTTGGAGCTCACCCAAAAGCAGTCAGAGGTTTTATCGGCCGAGCAGGTGGATCAGCTGCTGGAATACATAGAAGACAAGCAGGAGCATATTGACGCCATAAAGGCTTTGGATGAGGAGTTCAGCAGCATCTTTGAGGAGATAAAGGAAGAGGTGCGCTCTGACGGTTTCAAGAACGATAATCCTGAAGGGTATGACCTGTATGCCGGACTGCGTGCAAGCGTGAGCGAAATAAAGGATACGGTGGAGGCCATTTACAATCTTGAGACCGAGAACCAGAACAGGCTCCGTGAGGTCATGCGGAATGTCAAGGCCAGCATAAGCAGTATAAACAGGGGTAAGAGAGGCTACAACGCATACAAGCAGCGAGTGCCGCAGGCAGATGGTGTGTTCATTGACCAAAGAAAGTAGCTTGTACCACCGCTGACTGATAGTGCAGTGCGATGGTTTCCATATTTCCGCAGTAGAGAAGATAAATTGTCCTGTGCGGTGAGCAGGATTAGATATGTATGTTTAGGGGCCTGGGTGGGTGTAGGTTTTTGTCTTTCGTCCAGCATTTTCTAATCAAAGGTATAATTGGCAAATAATAGTGAGAAAAGTTTGATAAAGATGAGGTTTTTACAGTTTTTGGTTGGTAAGCGGCGTGGAAAGAGCGCCGCTTTTTGATTTTGTCCATAGTAAATTCCATGCACTCCATAAATTTTATATGGAGTGTTTAAGAAGTGATATTTAGGATATATACATGCCGGATCAATAAATTTTAAACTCAGGGTAGTCAAAAGGTATAGAAGAGAGTATAATTTATGGAAAATGGAATGGTAAAATGGGCGGTGTGGTAGAGGTTGAAGCATAAAAGCATGGTGGCTCTTCAATCTGCACACAGTCATCCAGGGTGTATTGTTGCAACATATTGCGATAGTGTATTGCCGTGTATTGTGTTGCTTCTTGTGGTAACTTTTTAAAATTCTTGCTTTAACTTCTTATTTCTGATGTAGCAAGTGTTAGGGAAAGGAGACTTATCATGAGTAGGTTGAGTGATTTCAGCATAAGGACGATCACTATATCGGGTTTATTGATAGCGCTAAACGTAGTTTTGTCAAGTGTCCTTACCATTCCGGGAGTGATAAGCTTTGGCGGGTTTCCGATCATTTTTGGCGGTATAGTGCTGGGCCCCGTTGCAGGGGGCGTGATAGGCGCCATAGGCGATGTGCTCAGTTTTATAGCCCGGCCCAGCAGCAGCGGGCCGTTTATGCCGCATTTTACATTGACCTCGGCTTTAACCGGCGTCATCCCCGGCATCATGGTCAGGCTGCTGAAGGTTGACTTTGAAAGGCCCTCTTTTTGGAAGATACTGGTGTCTATATTCTTGGGGCAAACGATAACCTCGGTTATAATGGTCCCCTATTTCAGGAATATACTGTTTGGGCATCCTCTGTGGCTGACCATGACCAAGGCCGCAAGCAGGCAAATGCTTAACATTCCGCTGTATTCCGTGGTCATAACGATTTTGTTGAGAGTGCTATACAGGGCAGGGGTTATTGAGTTAGTGAGGCAGGCGAACAAATAAAAATTTGTAGTTGCTTTTTTTGCCGATAAGGTATATAATATACATAAATGCTCAATATTTGGTCCCTGGATTTGACCCGAGTCCGTGACAGCTGCGGTTATCCATAGGTTGCCTCCTGCGGTTTGAAGTGGCGCCGATGGATAGGATGCAGGCTATGACATGGCAGGCTGTAGAGCCTGACAGTGAAAAAGGCGTCTTTTTGTTTTGTGTGGTCCATAGATTTCCCGGTGGAAATAATCCCTACGGAAATTCATATCGGTGCACAAAGGAGCCTGGGTCACTTGTCCCTCTACCCCCTGCTTTGATCATAGTTAAAGGAGTGGCATCTTGGGTGGATGAGGGTGGAAGGCCGGGGCTCAGATGGCGAGCATAAAAATATTATCAAAGTGAGGGATTATTTCCATGTATCAGGACAAAGTTTTAGTGTGCAAAGATTGTGGTGCGGAGTTTGTTTTCACCGCAGGAGAGCAGGAGTTTTACGCTGAAAAGGGATTTCAGAATGAGCCTGTTCGCTGCAAGGCCTGCCGTGATGCCAGAAAGGCCAGCAGGAGGAACGGAGGGAACGGGAGGAGAGAGCTGTACGATGCAGTGTGTGCCGATTGTGGTGCGCCCACCAAGGTTCCATTCGTTCCGAGAAATGATAGACCGGTTTACTGCAGTAATTGCTATCGAAATCACAGATAAAAATTAGCTGGTCAACGAGAGCTCTGGTGATGCCAATCCAGAGCTTTTTTGTTTGCCTTGCGCTTGTCGAAAATTGCGTTTCGAATACATGTAAATAAATGGATATCCAGCCTTTATCCACAGAAAAAAGTGCTAAAAACGCAGTTATGCACAGGGTTATCCACATTATCCACAGGCGTTTTATTCACATATCCACAGGAAGTGTGAAAATGCATAACATACACATGGCATAATATGTCAAAATTTGAGGTATTTTTTGGCACATAAATATGCATTGATCTTTATTAAATATTCGTTTATAATTAACGAGGCAATATATATTGCAGTAGAGAAAGAGATTGGAGGAGATGTTATAATGAAGCGCGTACTTATTTATATACTTGCCCTGGTAGTGGTGCTTTCATTCATGGGTTGCAGTACAAAAATCGATACCATGAAGCGCATAAAGGAGACCAAGAAGATTATATGGGGCACCAATGCTGCTTTTCCGCCTTTTGAGATGAGGCAGGGAGATGAGGTTATCGGCATCGATGCTGAAATCGCAAAGAGGATTGCTGATAAGCTGGGCGTAGAGCTGGTAGTCGAAGACATGGAGTTTGACGCTTTACTGCCGGCTTTGGTATCGGGGAAGATAGACTTCATAGCCGCTGGTTATACGGTCGATCCCGATAGGGCAGAACAGGTACTGTTTACCGATACCTATTTCACGGCCGTACAGGTCATAATCGTGATGAAGGATAATCAAGAGATCAAAGGGCCTGAAGATTTGAAGGGCAAGAAGATTGGCGTGCAAAATGCAACTACCGGCGATTTGGTTGCCTCTAAAATTGAGGGAGCCGAGGTCAAGCGCTACAATAACGGAATGGAAGCCGTGATGGACCTTGAGAACGGCAACATCGATGCTGTAATCATTGATGACCTGCCGGCTCGGATGCTGGCGGAGAAGAATCCGGAGGTAAAGATACTTGAGGAGAAACCTTCGGAGGAAGAGGAGTATGCTTTGGCTGTGCGCAAAGGAGATACCGAGCTTCAGAAGGTAATCAACGAGGTGCTTGCCGAGATGAAGAAAAACGGGGAGATAGAGGAGCTTGTGAAGAAGTATTCCCTTGGAGAACAATGAAAGTTAAGGTTTTAGGCATAAGCTAGCATTGGAATGAGGCCGGTGCTAGCTTGTTTTTTGGTTTATAAATAAAATTTTTTAAGGAGAGGGAGAGAATATTGTGTTGGAGGGCGTATACAGGGTTTTATCTGATGCAATATACTTTAATCTGATCAGGGAAGACCGATACATGTTATTTGTAAACGGGCTTAAGGTGTCCATACAGCTTACTGTCTTTGCTGCAATAATAGGCGTTATAATAGGTCTTTTGATGGCTATAGCCAAGCTGACAAACAATAAAATATTGAACAGAATTGCCACGGTCTATACCGATGTTATCCGGGGCACCCCTTCAGTAGTCCAGCTAATTGTGATATACTATGCTATACTAGGGAGCAGTCAGCTTCCCAAATTGCTGGTGGCGTCGCTGGCCTTCGGCATAAACAGCGGGGCATACGTGACCGAGCTCATACGTGCCGGGATACAGGCCGTTGACAAGGGGCAGATGGAAGCCGCCAGGTCCCTGGGACTGTCGTATTCTCAGGCCATGCGCTACGTCATAGTGCCCCAGGCTATAAAGAATATTTTACCCGCTCTGGTTAGTGAATTTATTGTGCTGCTTAAGGAGACGGCAGTTGCAGGGTATATCGCCCTGGATGACTTGACACGGGCCGGGACCATCGTACGCGGGCGGACCTTTGACCCGTATACCCCCTTTATACTGGTGGCGCTCATATACCTTTACATTACTTCGATGCTGACGGCCTTTATGGGCAGGCTGGAGAGGAGGCTCAGGCAAAGTGATTAAAGTGGTTGACCTGCACAAGTCCTTTGGCGACCTGGAGGTGCTGAAGGGCATAAACACCGAAATTCGAAAGGGAGAAGTGGTTTGCGTTATAGGGGCCAGCGGTTCGGGCAAGAGCACCTTTCTGCGCTGCCTGAACCTGCTGGAGGAGCCAACCAAAGGTGAGATATACATCGATGGCATTTCGCTCATGGAGCACAAGAAGGATATCAACAAGCTGCGCCAGAAGGTGGGCATGGTGTTCCAGCAGTTCAACTTGTTTCCTCATATGACGGTGCTGGAGAACATCATGCTGGCGCCTGTGAAGGTAAAGAAGATGCCCGAGGAGGAGGCAAGGCGCAAGGCCATTGAGCTGCTCAGAAAGGTGGGTCTGTCCGACAAGGACAACGTCTATCCCAGCCAGCTTTCGGGAGGTCAAAAGCAGAGGGTGGCCATCGCGCGGGCTTTGGCCATGGACCCCGAGGTTATGCTGTTTGATGAGCCCACATCGGCGTTGGACCCCGAGATGGTGGGCGAGGTGCTGGCTGTGATGAAGCAACTGGCCATGGAAGGCATGACCATGGTGGTGGTAACCCATGAGATGGGCTTTGCGAGAGAAGTAGGGGACAGGATCCTATTTATGGATGAGGGAGTCATTTTGGAAGAGGGCACGCCGGAAGAGCTGTTTGGCAATCCCAAAAAGGAGAGAACCCGTGCCTTCTTGAGCAAAGTTTTATAAAGGAGGAAGTGAATTGAGGTCTGCCAGAATAGTTTTTTGGTTAATCAGCATGCTGATCTTTGCACCCATTGTGGTGTTGAATGCCAAAGCCATATGGCGCAGATGGAAGGATAAACAGGTAAAGAGCGCATATGTTCGACTGGCTTTGACTATAATTGCGTGCGTGATCATCGCGGTGTTCTTGTTATCGCTATACCGGTTCACCCTGGGGTATCAGCTGCCGCTGGTGATGGAGCGCACCATTGACATATTCACCCAGCGCATAGAGGGCGACATAGATATGGCTACCTACCGGCAGATGCTGCTTGATGCAGGCTTGGTGGATGTGGGATTTAGACCCATACCGGATGAGGATTTGAAGGAGGCAGGTTTCGTAAAAGGCGAAAAATATTCGGTTGCCATAAGCGAGCAGGCGTATGACAACGATGGCGATACGGCCATTATGTATGCACGCCATGAAGGGGGAGGACGAACCATTTACACGGCTGTAAGGTTTAAGTTTTACGATAATAAGTGGAAGGCGCTAGAACACTGGGTTGTTTCTCAAGAGGAAGTTGAGAAGATGTCCGGCATAAGGTTTCTTGAAATAAAATCGTGATGTTACGATGTCATTCCCGGGTCTTATACTGAGTGTATTGGAGTATCAGCTCGTCCAGCTCCTGGCTGAGCTTTATTACCTCGTGGTCATTTAAATTAAAATCTTTGGAGTGGAGCAGCTTCTTCAAGGCCTCCCGCTTCTCTTCAATTTGCCTGATTAGCCATTGTTCATCCATTTTTGCACCTCCTTTCCCTATATTGTGACACGTTCTCTACTGCTGGTGAAAAAAGTGACAAAACAGTACGAAATAGTATAAATTATAACATTATTCAACAAAATGCGACATGCCTTTAAAAGGTGTTTGGCGTGGTTGGACAAGGGGTAAAAATTTAGTAGAAGGGCAAAAGAGGAATTCTTCATCTTTCCTCGAATAAGATAATTAGAAAAAGTAATTGGGAAAGGAGCTGGCCTTTTATGGTAATTAAGTTAACCGGTAAGAATGTGGCCATCACCGACGCTTTAAGGGAGCAGGTCAATAAAAAGGTGGGGAAGCTGGAGAAGTATTTTCCGGCTGATACCGAGGCGCAGGTGACCATGTCGGTTCAAAACTATCGCCACATCGTTGAAGTCACCATACCGTTCAACGGTCTGGTCATCCGAGCTGAGGAAGCCACCGATGACATGTACGCATCCATTGACAAGGTGCTGGATAAGCTTGAAAGGCAGATCCACAAGCACAGGACCAAGCTGGAGAGGAAGCTGAAAAACGGGGCGTTCAAATACGATGCTTCTGCTTTTGGCCAGCAGATAGAGCCCGAGGAAGAACAGCCCAGAGTGGTGAAGACCAAGAGATTCCCGCTAAAGCCCATGACGGTGGATGAGGCTATTCTGCAGATGGAGCTTTTGGGGCATAGCTTCTTTGTATTTACCAATGCCTACACCGAACAGGTCAACGTGCTTTACAAGCGCAAGGATGGCAACTACGGGTTAATTGAACCCGAATACATGTAGAAAAAAGGGAGCGATAAGCTCCCTTTTAATGTTATACAGTTTTAGCCTTAAAGCCGGATTTTATTTATTGTTACTGTCTTCAAGAAGACATCACAAATGGGGCGGTTTGCAAACTTTTCTAGCGCATTCCGTGAAATCCTTGAATATTGTTTAAATAAATGTTAAAATTAAATGGTTATAAACTCATGTAAATGATTGCGCTCCTTGAATGTAGCGCGTATCGAGGTGTTGATGGCATATGGTTTCGTTTTTGAAGAAATTGCTGGGGGATAGCAACGAGAGGGAGATAAAAAGGCTTGAGAAGATAGTTGACAGGATAGAGGCTCTTGAACCTGCTGTGCAGGCGCTATCCGACAGCCAGCTGAGGGAGAAGACGCAGGAGTTTAAAAGAAGGCTGGCCGATGGCCAGACCCTGGATGACCTGCTGCCTGAGGCCTTTGCGGTGGTGCGCGAGGCAGCCAGGCGGGTGCTGGGCATGAGGCATTTCAGGGTTCAGCTGCTGGGCGGCATAGTGCTCCATCAGGGCAGGATCGCCGAGATGAAGACCGGCGAGGGCAAAACCCTGGTGGCTACTCTGCCGGCATATTTAAACGCCCTGACCGGCAAGGGGGTGCACATCGTCACAGTCAACGATTATCTGGCCCGGCGCGACAGCGAGTGGATGGGCAAAATATATCGTTTCCTAGGGCTGTCGGTGGGGCTTATAGTGCACGGCTTATCGCCTGAGCAGCGCCGGAAGAGCTATGCGGCCGATATTACTTACGGCACAAACAACGAGTTCGGGTTTGACTACCTGCGGGATAACATGGTCATATACAAGGAGGACATGGTCCAGCGGGAGCTCAACTATGCTATAATCGACGAGGTGGACTCGATACTGATAGACGAGGCGCGGACTCCCCTTATCATTTCGGGACCGGCCGAAAAATCCACCGACCTCTATTATCACGCCAACCGCTTTGTGCTGCAGCTTAAAAAGGATGTGGACTATGAGGTGGACGAAAAGGCCCACACGGTGCACCTGACGGAAGAGGGCGTTGCAAAGGCTGAAAAGTTTTTTGGGGTGGAAAACCTGGCGGATCCCGAGAACATCACGTTGTCCCATCACATAAAGCAGGCGCTTAAAGCCCATGCGCTCATGAAGCGGGACAGGGACTATGTGGTCAAGGACGGCCAGGTCATAATAGTGGATGAGTTTACCGGCAGGCTCATGATGGGCAGGCGGTACAGCGATGGGCTGCACCAGGCTATAGAAGTCAAAGAAGGGGTGAAGGTGGAGCGGGAGAGCAAGACGCTGGCCACCATCACATTCCAGAACTATTTCCGCATGTACAAAAAGCTGGCCGGCATGACAGGTACGGCCAAGACCGAGGAAGAGGAATTCAAGACCATCTACGGCCTGGACGTGGTGGTCATCCCCACCAATAAGCCCATGATTCGAAAGGACTACAACGACGTGATTTATCTGACGAAGGAGGCCAAGTTCCGGGCAGTGGTGGAGGAGATAGCCCAGCGCTATGCCGTTGGCCAGCCGGTGCTTGTGGGTACGGTATCCATCGAAACTTCCGAGATGCTCAGCGAGATGCTCAAGCGGCGCGGTATTCCTCACCAGGTGCTGAACGCCAAATATCACGAGAAAGAGGCCGAGATAATAGCCCAGGCTGGCAAGTACAAAGCTGTTACCATTGCCACAAACATGGCCGGCCGGGGTACCGACATACTGCTGGGCGGCAACCCCGAATTCATGGCCAAAAAGGAAATGCGCAAGATGGGGTATTCCGAGGAGCTTATAAGCTGCGCAACCGGCTTTGAAGAGGTGGACGATCCTGAGGTGCTGGAGGCCCGAAAGGTTTACAGGGAACTGTATGACAAATTTAAAGTTGAAACCGATAAAGAGAGGGAAAAGGTGGTTGCCTTAGGTGGCCTTCACGTAATCGGTACCGAACGCCACGAGAGCCGGCGCATTGACAACCAGCTCCGGGGCCGCGCTGGGCGGCAAGGTGATCCCGGGTCCTCGCGGTTTTATATATCCCTAGAAGATGACCTGATGCGCCTGTTCGGCTCCGACAAGATAAAGTCCATAGTGCAGGCCCTCAAGATCGATGAAGACCAGCCCATAGAATATGGCCTTTTGTCCAAACAGATCGAGCAGGCGCAGAAGAGGGTGGAAGCGCGGAACTTCGATATCCGTAAGCACGTTCTGCAGTATGACAACGTCATGAACGTCCAGCGCGAGGTCATCTACAGCCAGAGGCGCAGGGTCCTGGAGGGCGAAAACCTCAGGGATGCCATCATGGAGATGGTTGCAACTGTGGTGGAAAACGCCATATCTATGTATACCGGAGGGGTTGATCACCCAGAGGAATGGAACATCCGCGGCCTTATCGAGTATCTTGAGGAGCTGTTCCTGCCCAAGGGTTCGATAGTCATCCAGGACAGCGAGATTCCCGGGTTGACCCGCGAATCGCTGAAGGCCAAAATTATGGAGGTGGCAGAGGCCACCTATCGCAAGCTGGAAGAGGAAAACGGCCCTGAGAACATGCGCGAGGCCGAGAGGGTAATACTGCTGCGCGTGGTGGATAAGAAGTGGATGGACCACATAGACAACATGGAACAGCTCCGGCAGGGCATAGGGCTTCGCGCTTATGGCCATAGAGACCCCGTGATTGAATACCAGATAGAAGGGTATGAGATGTTTGAGGAGATGATACGCAGCATCCAGGAGGAGACGATATCGCTGCTGTATCGCCTCAGAATCAAGGATAACGTGCCCAAACGGGAGAAGGTGGCCGAACCGGTCACTGCCACTCACGGTGAGGTTGTAAGAAAGCCGGTGGTGAGAGGCGAGAAGATAGGGCGGAACGATCCTTGTCCCTGCGGAAGCGGGAAGAAATACAAAAAGTGCTGTGGCCGGGCCGTTTAAGCGCATCACAGCCAAGTAAAAAATCTTTGAGAAAGGGGATGATAGAGTGGTTGAACTTGAAAACGCACGATTTGAGCTGAAATCGATAAAGGATACACTCGCTAGAATAGGTGATTCACTTTGACATATCGGGCTGCGAGCACAGGATAAAAGAGCTGGAGCAGTCCATGAATGACCCTGAGTTTTGGAACGATCTGGAGCGCTCTCAAAAAGTAAATCGCGAGATAAAGGCTTTAAAGAATAAGGTTGAAAGGTACAAAAAGCTCTGGTCCAAAATCGAGGACCTGGAGGTCCTCATAGAGCTGGCGCTGGAGGAACAGGACTATTCGGTGACCGATGAGGTGAGCAGCAGTCTCCGCCAGTTAGACAAAGAAGTCAACGCTTTTAACATGGAGACGCTGCTTAACGGGCCTTATGACCGAAACAACGCCATCGTATCCCTTCACGCCGGAGCGGGCGGCACTGAGGCCATGGACTGGGTGGCTATGCTGTTCCGCATGTACACCCGGTGGTGCGAGGACAAGGGATACGAGGTCAAGGTTCTGGATATGCTGCCGGGAGAAGAGGCCGGTATAAAGAGCGTCACTTTCCACGTTATTGGCCCCAATGCGTACGGCTATTTAAGGTGCGAGAGGGGAGTGCACCGCCTGGTGAGGATTTCGCCCTTTGACGCTTCGGGACGACGGCATACCTCCTTTGCATCGGTGGATGTAATGCCGGAACTTGAAGATGACACTGAGATAGAGATTCGTCCCGAGGACCTGCGCATAGACACTTACAGGGCCAGCGGTGCAGGTGGCCAGCACGTCAATAAGACCGAGTCGGCGGTGCGCATAACCCATCTTCCAACGGGGATCGTGGTGCAGTGCCAGAACGAGCGTTCGCAGATTCAAAACCGCGAGACAGCCATGAAGATGCTGAAAGCCCGGCTGCTCGAGCTTAAGGAAAGGGAACACGAGGAAAAGCTCAGGCAGCTTAAGGGTGAGGTGAAGAAGATAGAGTGGGGGAGCCAGATAAGGTCGTATGTATTTCACCCGTATAACCTGGTAAAGGACCACCGTACAGGGGTCGAGACCGGCAACATTCAGGCGGTCATGGACGGAGAGCTTGACCAGTTTATAAACGCCTATTTGCTAGCCAATGCCTCTTGAAGCTGCTGACCATCCCCTGTTTATTTTTTTACCTGCTTAGATAGTATTGGTTGTGATATATGGTGTCATTATAATGTATAGTACTTGTTTCGATCATTAATGTATAGTGCTCGAATCTATATAGTGGTCGCTCAAATGTGTAATGTACTCGATGTACAGTGTTCATCGAGATGTTTTTTATATTTACGTTGGAGCTAAAATGGGCTAACGAATACGGGAAGGAGCTAATAACTTATTAAATAGCCAATAACGCACGGCAAATGACGTACGACTGAACTGTGTGGGGAAAGGAGCATAAAAAGATGAACAATTTTTAGCATTAAAAAGCAGGAAAATGTGTCGAAAGTGTAGAAAATATCACGAAGAAAGCGATTTTGGTAAGAAGGGTTGACAGAAAAGGAAAAGGGGGATGCTGTATGGATGAGATGCAGTTTGTGGTGTTCAGGTTGGGAAATGAGATGTATGGCGCACAAATACACAACATACAGGAGATCATTTTGCCGGTGAAGCCAACGAAAGTCCCAAACAATCCCGACTTCATTGAGGGCGTAATCGACTACCGCCAGGAGGTTGTGCCTGTGCTGGACCTTAAGAAGAGGTTCAGGCTGGGGCAATCCGATTACGGCCGTGAGGCACGGTTTATCGTGGCAGAGGTGGGCAAAAAGAAGGTGGCCTTTATAGTGGATGAGGTCACAGAGGTTTTAAGGGTTGACTCTTCCAGGATAAGCGCCCCCCCTGAGATGACCAGGATAAACAAGGATTATATAACTGGCGTGGCTAGATTGGACAGCGGCCTGGTCATACTCCTTGACCTCTCAAAAGTGCTCACGGTTACCGAGCAGGAGGTACTGGAAGCCCTGTAATTTAGCTGTTTTACTGGGAAGTCGAACGTGAAATTACATTTGACTCATATTGAGTGGTTGGAAATGACGGCTTAATGCCCGAAAATATTTTTGTATACGCAAAGGCAATTCATCTCTATCCGTGTTAAGATAGAGATTGAATTGCCTTTGTACTTTGTAATTAATAAAACTTTTTATCTCATGGTCTGCCTGTGGTGTTCGTGCATCAGGTAGGGGATTCTCATGGCGTGCCGTGCCTCTGATGTCCTGGTCATGAAGAACAGGTCGCGGAGATAGGCAGTATGGGCTTTGAGGTACTGTTCTCCGTATTTTTTGTAATCGTTGGTTTCGGCCAGTATCCTCTGCTGCAATGCCTCCATGAAATCGTCAGGGACTTTAGGGTCTTCAATCTTTGGAGGTTGATACCTTCTTCCGGTCAGCATAAAATAGGCGTTCATGAAGTCTTGGGCATGCATCTTTTCGTCTTTGCTGAATTCCATAAGTAGATCCTTTGCTCTCTGGGTGGGCGCTTTTTGTGCCAGCAGTTCATAATACCTGCTGTCTGTAAGCTCGTCTTTGATGTATTCTTCCAGGCTTCTTATAAGGCCCGGCGAGACAGGGTAGCAGTAAGGGTCCATTTCCGGACTATAGGGATCCCAGCAGCCACAGTGTTCATTATCCATGTAGTCATATCTGCCGTGGTTGCCGTAACTGGGGTAGTAGTCATTATAGTAGTCGTTATAGTAATCATTGTAGTAGTTGTAGTCTTCATGATGATTTGCGCCGTTATAGCTGTACACCTTGTTCACCTCCAGAAATTGTTGGTTTTATCTTTTAACATTAACATTGTATGAAATGTGCTGAAAGAAGGTTCTTGAGAGGAGCAAATTTTTTGCATTGAAATGGTTTTAAATGGCAAATGTGTGGAAATGAGTAAACATTTAAAATAATTCAATATGCAATAACACAGTGAGATAAAAAGATGAAAGCCTTCAACACTTCCCCAAATAGTAATAGACAATCTTTTTTGAGGATTTTATTTAGGTTTCAGTATGCTTATAATTAGATAAAATAAATTTGTTTGCGCTCCAGAGGGCGCTATATAAATGTGTAGGGTAAGGGGGAAGTGATTGAATTGGAAAGCGAAGCCTCATCATACAGGGTTGGCCTGGCCTTTAATCTGAAAAAAGGAATTAAGGGCATCGTGGAGGATATTGAAGCCGAATACGATAGCATAGATACGGTAATGGCCATCAAAAATGCCCTGGAGTCGATTGGCTGCCGGGTGGAACTTATGGAGGCCGACCACAGTTTTTTGGATAAGCTCAGGCAGGTCCATGTGGACATCGTGTTTAACATTGCCGAAGGATTGGGAGGACGGGGAAGGGAGGCACACATTCCTGCCATTCTCAGTTTCCTGGGAATACCCTTTACTGGATCTGACGAAACCACACTGTGCATAGCGCTTGATAAGGCACTCACCAAAAGGCTGCTCACTTCTTTTAGAATTTTAACACCCAAGCATCAGCTCATATCCCATGAAGGCGAAAGGATAAGGCGTGATTTGAGGTTCCCGCTCATCGTCAAGCCCAATGCCGAGGGTTCCAGTAAGGGAATATCCAGTATGGCCGTAGTGGACAATATGGAACAGCTCAAATCTTTGCTTGAGAGAAACTTCCGACTGTACGGTCAGCCCATGCTGATTGAAGAGTTTATCCCTGGCAGAGAATTTACGGTGGGCGTTATAGGCAATGGTCATGAGACCAGGGTTTTCAGTCCAATGGAAATAGTATACAAAGAGGATCGAGATGGTAAAAATATATACAGCTTTGAGGTGAAAAAGGATTATAAAAAATATGTTGAATATGTATGCCCGCCTGATTTGAGCCCTGAGCTGCAAAAGAAGCTAATGGATATTGCCGGTAAGATTTACCGGGTATTGCAGTGCAGGGATTTTGCTCGCATGGATTTTCGCATGTCAAAGGACAACAGGTTTTATTTTATCGAGATTAATCCTCTTCCCGGTTTAGCCCCCGGATATAGCGATTATCCCATGATAGCGGAATTTTGCGGTGTGGAATATAATACAGTGATAAAGATGATATTAAATAGCGCCCTGAAGCGGTATGGTATGGCTCCTGTCATGTGAAAATCATTTTGTGAACGAGCGCTTTTAGGGCGTTTTTGATTTTAAAAATTTACAAGGAAAGAAGATGGTGTTGTGAGAGATTATCATTCGATAGAATTATGGGAGGACGTGGAGCCTGACCAGTGGTACGACTGGAGGTGGCAGGTCAAAAACAGGATTACTACGGTAGAGCAGTTGGCGAAGGTTATACCCCTGTCGGATGAGGAACAAAAGGAGATAGAGATGTGCCTCAATAAATACAGGATGGCAATCACTCCTTATTATGCCACATTGATGGACCCAGAGAATCCAAGGTGCCCTATCCGGGCCCAGGCAGTTCCATCTGCCAACGAGTTGATGTTTCGGCCCGATGAGCTGGCCGATCCTCTCGGGGAGGATGCGGATTCTCCGGTTCCCAACATCGTGCACCGGTATCCCGACAGGGTGCTGTTTATATTGACCCATAAGTGTTCCATGTATTGTAGGCACTGCACGAGACGGCGCTTTGTTGGCGAGGAGGATTTCTCCATAGACAACGAGGCCGTCAGTCGGGCGATAGAATATATAAAGGATAACCGGAATATACGGGATGTGTTGCTGTCTGGAGGAGATCCCTTTATACTGCCCGATGAGTTTTTGGAGCGCATAATCTCCATGCTGAGGGATATTCCGCATGTCGAAATCATCCGGATAGGCACGCGAACCCCTGTGGTGTTGCCCATGAGGATTACAAGTGAGCTTTTGAACATGCTGAAGAAATACCATCCCATCTGGATAAATACGCACTTCAACCATCCGATTGAGCTCACCCATCAGTCTATAGTTGCCTGTGAGAGGATAGTGGATGCTGGAATACCCCTGGGCAATCAAACGGTTCTATTAAAAGGTATAAACGATGACGTTGAAACCATGAGGGAGCTGTTGTTGAAACTGGTCAAGGCCAGGGTACGGCCTTATTATCTGTACCAGTGCGACGTGGCGCTGGGAATAGGCCATTTCAGAACGCCGGTTGAGACCGGAATCAATATAATCAAAAACCTCAGGGGATATATATCCGGCTATGCTGTTCCAACTTACGTCATAGACGCTCCCGGCGGTGGAGGCAAAATCCCCATAAATCCTGAGTACGTCATCTCGATGGATGATGAAAAGGTGGTGCTGAAAAACTATCTGGATAAGGTGTACACTTACCCGAATGTTGCGTCGTGAACATGAAGTGATGTGTTAGTGTTGTGCTTGTTGCATTGGAAAATTTATGCCATTTTTAGCGACTTTTTGGGGTGTCTTTTCGACCATGAAAAAACCGCTCAACCCTTACGGCTGAGCGGTTTTCGCTTGGTCTGGGTGAGAGGATTTGAACCTCCGACCTCTTGAACCCCATTCAAGCGCGCTACCAAGCTGCGCCACACCCAGATAACCGTTTCGAGCACTATAAATAATACTACAAATTCTCCAAAAATGCAAGCCCCAATTTTGAATCTGGTGCATGCGCATTTTGGGAAATAATTTTTAATGGGAAATAATTTTTAAACAGAATACAGTTTAGGCAATGCTTTTTTGCAAGTTTACAGAGCATCTGAAATTTGATATTATTATTCTAGATTTTAGATATGTTTTAAGAAAGGAAGTAGCTTGTCTATGTCAAACCGCGCCTTTGACTGGTTAAACCAGGCTGTAAAGGACCTGGAACTTGCAAAAAAGTGCAGAGATAGTGGGCATCATGAATGGGCCTGTTTTGTATCCCAGCAAGCGGCGGAGAAAGCCGTGAAAGCTCTTCATCTTTATCTGGGGCAGGAGGCCTGGGGGCATGTTGTTGCCAGGCTCATATATGACTTGCCGGAAGTGGTTAGAGTTGAAGATAGGCTCATTAATATGGCAAAGGTGCTTGATAATTTTTACATACCTGCCAGATATCCTGACAGTCATCCTGAAGGGGCACCTTTTGAGCATTATGGCCCTTTACAGAGCGAGGAGGCTATAAAGTATGCCTGTGAGATCGTTGAATTCGTCCGTTCTAAAATGGCCTGATTTAAGCGAAGTAGTTAGTTCACTGGATAAGTGGGTAAAAAAAGTATTAAAGATAAGGTCAGATATAGTGAGGATAGGATATTTTGGGTCTTATGCACGGGGAGATTGGGGTGTTGGAAGTGACCTTGATTTGATTGTCATAGTAAAGGAGTCGGATAAGCCGTTTTACGAGAGGCCAAGCGAATGGGATGTTCTGAATATACCGGTGCCGGTGGATTTGTTGGTCTATACTAGCAAAGAATTTGTTAAATTGCAGGTGGAACAGAGGGGCTTTTACAAGCAGCTAGAAAAAGAAGTGGTGTGGCTTTATCCGGTGGAGGATAAAACCTACAATGAACTGCACGCATAAGTTTGATGGCCGGAAAAATCCTGTAATTGTGCGAATTTTTAATACCAAATTGACAACAGGACGTGTTATATGTTACAATTAGCGAGTGCATAAGCCGCTCGAATGTGGTTTTAAAATTCCCATGGGGGATACCACCATTCGGCGAGTCTGGTTGGAGGAGGTGTACAGAATGTACGCTATTATTAGAACAGGCGGAAAGCAGTACAGGGTGCATGAAGGGGATATTTTGAACGTTGAAAAGCTGGATGCGCAGGAAGGATCCACTATTGAAATCAGCGAGGTGCTGGCCATAAGCGACGATGGCAATAACCTGAAAGTGGGAACTCCTCTGTTGGAAGGGGCAAGGGTTGAGGCCGAGGTTTTGAAGCACGGGAAAGGCAAAAAGATTATCGTGTACAAGTACAAGCCCAAGAAGAATTACCGCAGGAAATACGGTCATCGTCAACCCTACACCCAGATCCGCATTACCAAGATTATTGGATAAACCCGCTGGTAATAGCAGGTTGGCCTATGATTCATGCGGTGGTAAACAGAGCTCCATCGGGCGATATAATAGGTTTTGAGGTGTCCGGTCATTCGGGATATGCCGAGGCGGGAAAGGATATAGTGTGCGCCGCGGTGTCTGCGATTGTCCAGACGGCCATTCTGGGCTTGACGGATGTGGTGGGGATTGAGGTAGTATATGACCAAAGGCCGGGAGAAGCCCGGTGCAGCGTTCCTGAAGGGCTTCCATTTGACCTTCGGGAAAAAGCGAATATAGTTTTAGAAACTATGCTGTGCGGTTTGAGAAGCATACAGGAGGGATACGGAACATACATTAAAGTTGAAGAAAGGAGGTTGAGGTAGATGTTCAGGATGAATCTTCAGCTTTTTGCACACAAAAAGGGAGTAGGTAGCTCCCGTAACGGACGTGACAGCGAGTCAAAGCGCCTGGGTGTAAAAAGAGCTGACGGCCAGTTCGTGCTGGCGGGTAACATCCTGGTGCGTCAGAGAGGTACCAAGATACATCCAGGCTTGAATGTAGGATTGGGAAAGGATGATACCCTTTTTGCCAAGATTGACGGTATTGTAAAGTTTGAAAGGCTTGGCAAGGACAAGAAGAGGGTGAGCGTATATCCTGTGGAACAGGTGGCTGAAATAGCTGCTGTACGACAGTAAAGGGGATGGCACGATAGAAGGCCTGTTGCAAAACAGGCCTTTTATTTTTTTGGCCAGGAAATAGCCGGATGTGCTGTTTGTGAATATATTAATAATACAGGGCACAAGATGAAAGTATTCAGATGAGGTGTTCAATAGCCGGTGTTAAGGCATCAAATTGTAGCAAAATTTTGGATAAGACAAAAAGTTAACCTAGAATACTCTTTCAAGGCTTAGATGAATATGCATCGTATTCAGATAAAACGGATGGACGGGAGGAATCTGGAATGTATTCAGTGCATCGGCCTTTTATGGCCATTGCCGAGATAAAAGGAGGGCCACTGGCCCCTCAGCTCAGAGGCATAGTGGTGTTTACCGATGTGCCGGGTGGCACAGAGGTTTATGTTGAGGTAATGGGGCTTCCGCCGTATCAGCCGGCGCCTCCTGGAGGACAACCCATTGGGCCACATGGTTTTCATATACACGAGTTTGGCAACTGCGATGTGGGCGATCCTCAGGACCCGTTCCAGCAGGCGGGAGGGCACTGGAATCCCACGCAGCAGCCTCACGGCAACCATGTAGGGGATTTCCCGGTATTGTTTTCAAATAACGGCTATGCCCGAATGACCTTTTTTACGGATAAATTCAAGGTTTGGGATGTGGTGGGGCACTCAGTTATCATTCACGAGAATCCTGATGACTATCGTTCTCAACCAGCAGGCAACGCGGGCAGGCGCTTGGCCTGTGGAGTCATTCGTCCCTGCTGAGGTGCTCATGCATTCTTCTTTTAATTTTTTTGAGATTTTTCGGAATAATAAGGTGCAAGGAGATTTTAAATGTATCACAAGTTGTGGATTTGAGCGTTATATCGATGCTGCACCATCGCTGGGTGCCTTATGAGCCATGACGCTGAATTTGGCAAAGGATTCTGTTGAAAACCATCGATTTTTTATTATATAATATTGACACATAATCAAAGTACAGGTGATGCGATGTTTGTAGATGTAGCAAAGATATTCATAAAAGGTGGCGACGGAGGCAACGGAGCTGTCTCTTTTAGGCGCGAAAAGTACGTTCCCCGTGGCGGCCCTGACGGGGGCGACGGGGGAGACGGTGGTGATATCATCTTTGTTGTGGATCCAGGTATGCGCACCTTGATGGATTTTAGATACAAGAAGCATTACAGGGCTGAGTCAGGGCATAACGGCGGACCTAGTAATATGAAAGGCAGAGACGGTGAGGACCTCATCATTAGGGTGCCGCCCGGTACTGTTATAAGGGACTTCGAGACGGGTAAGGTTTTGGCAGATTTGACGCACCCTGGCCAGCGAAAGGTTCTGGCACGGGGAGGCCGTGGTGGCAAAGGGAATGCACGTTTTGCCACTTCTACGCGTCAGACCCCCAGATTTGCTCAGCCGGGCGAAAAGGGAGAAGAACGGTGGGTCGTATTGGAGTTGAAGTCAATTGCCGATGTTGGGTTGATCGGTTTCCCCAATGTAGGCAAGTCCACCATACTCTCTGTGCTCACGTCTGCTCGTCCCAAGATAGCCAATTATCCTTTTACCACTCTGACTCCCAACCTGGGGGTGGTGGAGGTTGATAGAGAGCATTCCTTTATATTGGCCGATATTCCTGGTTTGATAGAAGGAGCACATAAGGGTTTAGGCCTGGGACATGATTTTCTACGCCATATAGAGCGTACCCGGATGCTGGTTCACGTGGTGGACGCATCGGGGATAGAGGGCCGAGACCCTGTACAGGATTTCTATATCATCAACCAGGAGTTACATGCTTATAGCGCTGAGCTGGCGCAGCGCCCTCAAATAGTAGCAGCCAACAAGTGCGACCTGCCGGGGGCAGAGCACAACGTAAAGCGCTTGAAAGAGGAATTGGAGCCTAAAGGGATTAAGGTGTTTCCGGTTTCTGCTACTCAAAACCAGGGGTTCAAAGAACTGGTTTGGGAGATTCTCAGGATGCTGGAGAAGCTTCCCCCTGTTGAGTCCTTTGAGGAGGAAGTAGCAGAAACTTATGATAATACACTAGAGCAGGAGCCCTTTGAGATTACTCGTGATGGAGATGTATACGTGGTATCAGGCCCGGCTGTGGATCGGCTGATGGCTAGCGTAAACCTGGATAATTACGACTCCCTGCAGTATTTTCAAAGGGCGCTTAGAAGGAGAGGGATCATTGATGCCTTAAAGGAGAAAGGTATTCAAAATGGCGATACGGTGCGTATCAATGATGTGGAGTTTGAGTTCATTGAGTGATGCATCATCATTAAATCATTGAGTAGGGGGTCAAGGAAAGCAGCTATGGAGTGCATTCAGTGCCAGAACTGCAAGATGGGTCAGCCTATGTACTATTGTGCTGCCAAAGGGGAATTTGTCATTGACACTTCCAAAACCACGGTCATTGAAAAAACCCGGAGCGGTTGGAAAAAAGGCGACCCGAAATACGAGCTGCACAGAAGAAAAAACCGCAAAGAGCTGGAAGTGTAAGGGTTATAAATTGAAAGCTAAAAAGGGCAATGCCTTATGAGGCTTGCCCTTTTGTTTTTGATCGTTATGCTCTTGTTAGCGTTGCAATTTTCTGTTAAGCTATGTGCGCTGTTGAGACCCGTAAACCATCAGGCCATGTGGCACTGTTGGAACTTGTACGCTATCGATCCATGTGCGTTGTCAGCCCATGTAAACTAGTCATTTAAAACTTCGTCGCGGGGTTTGGCCTCTTTGGCTTTTGGATTAGCGGTATACACTAAAATACCCAGCAGTACGAAGGATACCGATAATATAAGGTAATATATGAAATAGGTGTGAAAGATGAAGGATGACACAAGGAATAGCAGACCATAAAGGATGTAGGTTCTGGCCTTTGCGGGGGTGAGGAGATTTTTCCTGGCCTGCTTCCTCCTCAGCCTTGACTTTTCAATCTCGCTTTTAACATAGAGGTTTATGGCATCCTGGTCATTGAAGGTGCCTTCCTTTTCCATTATTTTAAGCAGTCCATCGCCGTCAATCAGGTGTACCTCAACGTCTTCATGGTCTTGCAAGATGGTGCGGCACGTATCGCTGAAGCTGGACGAGGTGAAATAAAAGCCGGTTGTGTATCCGCAGTGTTTCAGGACTTTCAAGAATTTGTACACCTCAAATGGAGGTACCTGCTGGCTGTAAGGTGTGTGATAAAAACCTATGAGTGCCTGCCTACCCTTGTATGTGGCTTTCAAAAACCTTTTGCCTATTTTGATGTCTTCAAATTTTCCGCTGTGGAGCAGGGCCTTTGCAAGGCGCCATTTGAACTGTTCGGGCGTAAGATTCAACAGTTCCTTCTTTCTGTATGTAGCCGCTGCGCTGTTTAGCTTTGCTTGTCGCTTTCTTTCAAGCTGCTTTGCCCTCAACTTGAAGTGCCCGATGCTGATGATCACTGCCACCACAAGGGCAAAGATGACGGATAGCCAGGGGATTTTGGTCTTATAGACAAACCACAGATATGATATGACTAGTGCAGCTGTAGCCAGCATTATACCATCGACCAGCCAGCTTATGATGGATGTAGGTTTACCTTCTTCTTCAAGGTAATAGTTCCATTCGCCGATTTTGGCATAAAGCCTTTTCAAAAAGTCCATAGCACAAAACCTCCCTATTAGGAAATTTTTCCCTGAACGGTGTCGGTTTATTCGTCATTTTAAGCGATTTGTGCTATAATAAATATCGGTTTATCGGCTGCTGAAGAGCGGTGCTCTTTATTTTGGTAAATTGGCCGTGGTGGCTTTTTTCGGGTTAAAAAAGTGTTCGATATCTTTATTTTAAAAATTTTGAGAAGGACGGGATTGGTGTGCCGGATATGATGGGCAGTGAGGGCATGACAATCAATGATGAGGGCATACGGCCTGTAAGGCTGGGGATAGCAGGGGGCACTTTTGATCCGATACATATAGGCCACCTCATAATCGCAGAGGTGGCCAGGCAGGAGTGCAACCTGGATAAGGTGCTCTTTATACCCACGGGGATTCCACCGCACAAGAGGGATTATGCTGTTACTCCGGCTGTCTATAGATATGAGATGGTTAGGATGGCCATAATGGATAACCCTTATTTTGAAATAAGCGATATAGAGGTGAAAAGAGAAGGGTTTACGTATACTGTAGACACCTTAAGGCAACTTAGGAGTATATATCCCGAAAACGTGGAGTTTTTCTTTATAATAGGCAGCGACACTCTGCCCGAAATCAAGGGCTGGCGGGAGGCATCACTGGTAGTGAAGTATTGTCATTTTGTGGTGTACAGCAGGCCCGGGTATGATGTGGTTGAAAGGGAAGCACGGCTTTTGCGAGAGAGCATCGGAGCATCCATATATACTGTGCAGGGGCCGTTGCTGGATATATCATCCACCGATATCAGGGATAGAATAAAACAGGGGAAGTCCATACGCTATCTCGTCCCACCAGTGGTGGAAGAGTATATCTATAAAAATCATTTGTATATGCAATTTTAGCAGCAGGAGGTTTGCAATATGATGGCCGAAATGATGCAGGAAAGCGAGATGTGTGAGAAGCTCAGGACTTTGATGGATGAGGAGAGGTATGTCCATTCTCTGGGTGTGAGGGATTGCGCGGTTATGCTGGCTCAAAGGTATGGGGCCGACGTGGAGAAGGCGAGAGTTGCAGGGTTGCTTCATGATTGCGCCAAAGGCCTGCCAAGGGAGGAGATGATAAACAGGGCGGTTGAGGCTGGAATAGAGCTTGGCCCGAAAGAGTTCCAGACCGAGGCTTTGTTGCATGGCCCTGTCGGGGCAGTGGTGGCCAGGCAGACATTCGGGATCGATGACACCGAGATATTGAGTGCAATTGAATGCCACACCACAGGAAAAAGCGATATGGCCTTGCTTGATAAGATAATATACCTGGCCGATTACATAGAACCCAACAGGGATTTCCCAGAGGTGGAAGAGCTGCGGCGTGCGGCCATGGAGGACCTTGACAAAGCTGTGCTTATGGCTTTGCGCCGAACCATCAAGTATGTACTGGACACTGACCGCTTTCTCCATCCCAGGACGGTTGAGGCGTGGAATGATATGCTGAAAAGGTTTAAGGAACAAAAAATTGAGGGCTGATCCTCCTTATGTTGACAAATTGTGTATAATGGATATAATAAAGTAAAGAAAATGCAGATGGAGGGAAGGATTTGCAAAACAACTCGAAGGAACTGGCTTTGCAGATTGCAAGGATTTTAGATGCAAAGAAGGCAATAGACGTAGTGGTACTCGATATCAGCCATTTGACCATTATTGCTGATTATTTTGTGATAGCCAGCGGCAACACCGAGATACAGGTTAGGGCTCTGTGTGATGAGCTGCTGAAGAGCTTGCGACAGCAGGGCGTTGACGTACGCCGCCAGGAAGGATATAGGCATGGCAGATGGGTTGTTTTAGATTATGGTGATGTAATCGTGCATCTTTTCCACCGTGAAGACAGGGCTTTTTATAATCTAGAAAGGTTATGGGCTGACAGCTTGTCCCTATCGGTTCATGGTCAAAACTAAAGCTCTCGCCCCTAGGGGATGGGAGTTTTTACGATCAACCGCCGGGAAAGCCCACCCTTTCAAGGATGGGATGAAAGGCGGTTCTTAATGTTATAGGGCTGGACCGGTTTGAAGTTAAGCCTCTGGATAAGGAGATTGTTACATGGATGCAGGGAAGTATTCATGCATTCGTGTAAGCCTCCCTCGGTGAAAGAGGAAGCCTACTTCCTTCAGAGGTGGGAGGAGGTCACTTTAATATGGAGGGAAAACCGTTATGGAATACAGATTCAGTGAGATCGAGAAAAAGTGGCAGGAGAGATGGGAAAAGGACAAGGCTTTCCGTAGAGTAGAGGACCCTAACAAAAAGAAGTTTTATATGCTGGAGATGTTCCCGTATCCATCAGGCAAGCTGCACATGGGGCATGTGCGGAATTATTCCATTGGTGACGTTATAGCGCGGTACAAGACCATGCAGGGATATAACGTGCTGCACCCGATGGGGTGGGATGCTTTTGGTCTGCCGGCTGAAAACGCAGCCATCGCTCACCAAATTCATCCCAGCACATGGACGTGGGACAACATAAACAACATGCGGGAGCAGCTTAAAGGGCTGGGAATAAGCTATGACTGGGAACGGGAGGTGGCTACCTGCCATCCCAGCTACTATAGATGGACCCAGTGGATGTTCTTGCAATTCTTCAAACGAGGGTTGGCCTATAAAAAGCGAGCTTTTGTGAACTGGTGTCCCTCTTGCAGCACCGTGCTGGCCAATGAACAGGTGGTCAACGGACACTGCGAGCGCTGTGGCACGCTGGTGGGTAAAAAGGACCTGGAACAGTGGTTTTTCAAGATCACCGACTATGCTGAACGTTTGCTCAGGGACATTGATCGGTTGACCGGTTGGCCGGAGAAGGTTAAGGTGATGCAGCAGAACTGGATTGGCCGCAGCGAGGGCGCCATGGTGAATTTCAAGGTGGAAGGCAGCGACGAGACCATCACCGTGTTTACCACGCGGCCTGATACCATCTATGGCGTGACCTATATGGTGTTGGCGCCGGAGCACCCGCTGGTACTCAAGCTGGTCGAGGGCACTGAGCATGAGGGCGATGTGCGGGCTTTTATAGATAAGATGCAGTACATGAATGAAATCACGCGCACGTCGGAGGAAACCGAAAAGGAAGGCGTATTTATTGGACGATATGCCATCAACCCAGTGAACGGCCAGAGAGTGCCGCTGTATATAGCAAACTACGTATTGCTGGATTATGGGACGGGTGCCGTGATGGGCGTTCCAGCTCATGACCAACGAGACTTCGATTTTGCGACCAAATACGGGCTGCCCATAGTTCCTGTTATCAAGCCTGAAGACGATAGCGTAGATGTGCACAATTTAAAAGAGGCCTTTGAAGGGCAGGGTATAATGATAAATTCTGGGCCATTTAATGGACTGTCCAACCAGGAAGCGATGCAAAGGATCATCGAATACATGGAAGAGAAGGGGATAGGCAAGAGGCGTGTAAGTTACAGGTTGAGGGATTGGCTCATCTCGCGTCAGCGTTACTGGGGAGCACCTATTCCGATTGTATACTGCGATAAGTGCGGTATTGTACCGGTGCCCGAGGAACAGCTACCAGTGATACTGCCCACCGATGTAACCTTTACTGGGAAGGGGCAATCGGTGCTGGCCGAGAGCAAATCGTTTGTCAATACCACTTGTCCACAGTGCGGTGGCCCGGCCAGGCGCGAGACTGATACCATGGATACATTTGTATGCTCTTCGTTCTATTTCTTGAGGTTCACTGACCCCAAGAATACCGAAGCTCCTTTCAGCCGCGAAAATGCGGAGTACTGGATGCCAGTGGACCAGTACGTAGGTGGAGTGGAGCATGCCATACTTCACCTGCTGTATGCCAGGTTCTTCACCAAGGTGCTGTACGATATGGGGTTGTGTCCCGTGGATGAGCCTTTTACAAATCTGCTCACGCAGGGGATGGTGCTCAAGGACGGCTCCAAGATGTCAAAATCCAAGGGCAATGTGGTAAGCCCCGAGGATATCGTCGCCAAGTACGGAGCTGATACCGCAAGGCTGTTTATACTGTTTGCTGCACCGCCCGAGAAGGACCTTGAATGGAGCGATCAGGGGGTTGAGGGCTGCTACAGATTCCTCAACAGGGTATGGAGATTGGTGAATGAGTGCAAAGATGCCTGCAAGCACTATGTCAGAGGTGAGAAACCCGCTAATCTCTCTGAGCAGGATAAGAAGCTTCGATATGTTGTCCACAACACCATAAAACGTGTAACGGTTGATATAGAAGAAAGGTTCAATTTCAATACGGCCATAAGCGCCATCATGGAGATGGTGAATGCCATACACCAGTACAAGGAAAAGGTGGATGAAGCTGAGCAGAACATGGCTGTGCTAGGCGAAGCCATCACCCATCTGCTGCTGTTGCTGGCACCCTTTGCACCACATATTGCCGAAGAGCTGTGGGAGGTCACCGGCCATGAGGGGAGCATACACGCGCAGCCGTGGCCTGTTTATGACCTGCAGGCTCTGGTACAGGAAGAGGTTGAAATGGTGGTCCAGGTCAATGGAAAGGTCAGAGATCGCATGATGGTGCCGGCGGAGGCTTCCCAACAGGAGGTTCAGGATATGGCACTTAACCTCAGCAAGATACGGAACCTTATCAAGGGCAAGAGCGTTGTAAAGGTCATTGTGGTGCCAAAGAAGCTGGTCAATATTGTGGTAAAGTGACAGATGGAGCGGTAGTGAAGGTTTTGGAGGATGGCCCAATAAGGATAGGGACAAGATATTTTTGACTAACGCCTGCGGGAAAGTGCAAATGCATATCTGTGGATGTATATGTGCATTCCCGGTCGAAAGGACGGATGCATTGAAGGAGGAAATCCGTACCTTGAACAATAAAAAGTACTTAAATAGCTAAAGGTGGGCTGGAATAGATGTAAGATAAAAAACGGGGATATTCTGAGAGAATATCCCCTGTTTTTATGAAACGCCTGTTAATATTTTTCCTGAATTTTAAGGAAATTTCACCGATATCGCCGCAAAATATATCTTCTCCGCCTTTTGCGTCTTAAGATGTAAAATAACACATTGATGAATGCAAAGAGGAGAAGAACTGTTGCTATCCATGAATAGTGACGCCCTTTGTTGGTGTTGTCGACTCTCCTGCCTTCGGAATCGGGGGTTATCATATCGATTATAGCCTTTTTCCTTTCGATACCCCGTTCGGCAATCAGTTCGCTTTGCGCTATTACTTTACCATTAAGGCTGTAAGTGAGCTTGCCCACCACCTGCCCTTTGTAAACCGGAGCTTCCAGGTGTAGTTGGTTGTTTTCATCGGTATAGTACCATTCAATGTTTTGCTGTATCTTGGCCACATCTTCTTTTGCTACGACATCGCGGAATCCCTGAGCTGCCACGATGTTTAGCATCCCCGAATCCTCAGGGGCGTGGTTGCTTATCTGGGTGGTGGCGACAACCTGGCCCTGCTTGAGGGGTTCATACATGGTGTAGTGCTCAAATCCGTATTCAAGCAGCTTTTTTGAGTCGATCCATTGACCGTTTCTGGTGCTTTTCAGCACAACAGCGATGAGATTCATGCCATCTTTTGTGGCAGAGGATACCAAACAGTGGCCTGAATGGGAAGTATACCCAGTTTTAATGCCGGTGGCGTATGGGTAGTAATATTCTTTGCTGTCTTTATCCAGCAATTTATTTTTATTGACCCAATAACGAATGGCCTTTTTGGTAGGGTCATTCTTATCGACTTCGTTCCAGTCGGGGTATTCTCTATAGGTAATTTGTACGATTTCCCTGAAGACTTCGTGTTTCATGGCCTCTCTGGCGATTAAAGCTAGGTCGTATGCGGTGGTGTAGTGGTCTTTGTTATGATAGCCGTGAGGATTGACAAAGTGGGAGTTTGTTGCCCCCAGCTCTGCAGCTCTGCTGTTCATGAGTTCGTAAAATTTATCCAAGGCTTGGTTGTATGGCATGTCAGGGTCGCCGGATACAATACGCCCTATATGGGCGCCTATGGTGAGTGCGGCATCGTTGCCAGAAGACACCAGCAGCCCTACCAGCAGGTCTTTCAGGGTTATCTTTTCACCTACGTCAATGCAAGCCAGGCTGCTGTCTCTTGGAGCCAGGTTGGCCTCGTTGCCTACTGTGACTATTTCATCCAAGTTTCCATTTTCTATTGCCAGCAAAGCTGTTAAAATCTTCGTTGTGCTTGCGGGATACAGCTTTTCATCCTTGTTCTTTCTCATAAAGCACCTTTCCGGTTTCCTGTTCGATGAGTACAGCGCCTTCGGCTTCGAGTTCTAATGTTGGGGTGGATGAAGGCTCTACCTTTTCTATGAAATCAGCGCTTTCATCTTGGTTTTGGGAGTTCTCGGGATTGAGCATGGCGGCTGATGATTGAATATGGAATGATAGCACAAATAATACCACTATCAAAGCCAAAAACCGTTTCATCATCAAAACCCCTTACCTAGCAGTAGTGTTTTGCCTTTTTAGTATAACAGATTATCAGCATGTTTGTACAGAAAAAGTTGAAGAATAGTGAATTGGTTGCAAAAATGTGGTAAAATATTCTCAAAGTAGAGCGTACAGGCCTATATAGGTTTGGAGTTGATTAACGGGGGGTGGATGCCATGCTTAACCTCGATGTCAATCAAAAGAAGATTTTGCTTGTGGTGGTTACTGTTCTGGTTTTGCTGGCCGCGGGATACATTTTTAGGAATGCATTTGCCAGCGATAGTGAAACTACAGCTGTGCGTAAGGGGCAAGAGCTGGTGCTGCAGACCAGTTCTCGAAGCGCAAGCGAAGATGTTTCAGATGAAGCTGTTTCTAGGGAAGGTGTACCCGCTCAGTATGATTCTGGTGAGGACAAGCGATCCCTCAAAAAGATAAAAGTGTACATCGTGGGTGCGGTAAGGTATCCAGGGGTTATAGAAGTGGAGGAGGGCAGCCGGCTGATAGATGTGCTTGAGCTGGCAGGCGGGGCTACAGAAGAGGCTGACCTAGAAAAGGTAAACCTGGCCCTCAGGGTGCAGGACGAAGGCATGTATAAAATTCCTAAAATAGGAGAAGAGTTGTTGGAACAAAATCCTGCCGTTTCAGGCACTACATCGGAGCAGGGGCAGCAAAAGGTAAACATCAATACCGCAGACGAGGCTACGTTGGATACCCTGCCGGGTATTGGCCCCAGCAAGGCAAAGAGGATTATAGAATATCGGGAGCAGAATGGACCATTTAAATCCGTAGAAGAGATCAAAAACGTATCAGGGATCGGTGATAAAACTTTCGAACAGCTCAAGGATTTAATTACAGTCAACTAATACTTGGTTTTCGCTATTGAGCCTTTACCGCCTGTACCAGGCTTCTTGCGCTTAGCAAAATTGATTTTACATTTGGCATGTGATACAATAAAATCTGTGTATCTAGGTTTTGAAAGGAAGGGACAGAACCTATGCCGAAGAAGCTGTTGGTGGTGGATGATGAGCCTGCTATCGTAAAAGGGCTTAAGTTCAGTTTGGAACGGGATGGCTATCAGATTGACGCCGCATATGACGGCGAGGAAGCCATGAAGATGTTCAATGAAAATCAATACGACCTTGTTATCCTAGATGTAATGCTGCCTAAGCTCGATGGGTTGACGGTGTTGCAGAGGATAAGGGAGAAATCGTCGGTGCCCGTCATAATGCTGACAGCCAAGGGTGAGGATATGGATAAGATCCTGGGCCTGGAGTACGGTGCCGATGATTATATAACCAAGCCGTTTAATATCCTAGAATTGAAGGCCAGGATTAAAGCCATTTTCAGGAGAACAAACGACACTAAAAATGAACAACAGATTATCAAAGTGAAAAACATGACCATCAATTTGGCAAACCGCAGCGTGACCATAGACGGTAAGGAGGTCAACTTGACTGCAAAGGAATTTGACCTGCTTAAGCTCTTTGCCACCAATCCGGGTAAGGTATACACCCGTGAAAACCTGCTGGAGCTCATTTGGAAGTATGAATACCTTGGTGATGTAAGGACGGTAGACGTTCACATACGCAGGCTGCGAGAAAAGATCGAGAAGAATCCCAGCCAGCCCGAGTTTATATTCACAAAATGGGGAGTGGGATACTATTTTGCTGACAAATAGGACTTTTTTTTTAAGCCTTCGATGGCAAATCGTGCTCACGTACTTGATTATAATTCTGGTCGGGTTCACCTTTATCGGCATATCGGTTTTGGATATTATAGGAAAATACATGATTGACAGCAAGAAGAATGCCTTTCGGTTGTACGCTAACTGGGTTGCTCAGGCTGTTTCTTATGACTATGCCAGCGGCGATCCCGATATTCTTGCCAGCATAGTATATGACCTTCAGGCCCTGGGAGAGGAGATTTTCAACAAAGAGCTTGAAGCCACTCGAATACTTATATTGAATAAAAACGGGGTGGTGGACTACGATTCCTATAACATAGTGCATGGGCCTGACAGCCTTTTAAAGCAGGATTTAAGCCAAGTTTTCCCCGAAGTTAAGGCCGTGCTTGCAGGAGAGAGGGTAGAGCCAAAGGAATTGTATATAAGGCCCGAGGGTTCGCGTGATGCCAAGCTGGTGCTGTATACCTATGCTCCCATTCAGCATGAGAAACACGGCATCATTGGGATGGTCATCATATCCACTTCGCTGTCCAGGATTGAGCAGATGTTGGCCCAAGTAAAAACCAGGGTGAGCACATATTTGCTTATTACCAGCGCTGTTATCATAATGGCCAGCTATATGATATCCGGATTTATCACACAACCCATCAAAGAATTGACAGATGTCATCAGGAAGATGAGCCAGGGGCATTTGGATCAACGCGTAAAGGTACGGGGAAGCAAAGAACTCAGGCAACTGGGCGAGGCATTCAATATCATGAGCGAAAAGCTTGAAAACCTGGATAGAGCTCGTAATGAATTCGTTTCAAATGCCTCTCATGAGCTTAAGACGCCTTTAAGCGCCATTAAGGTATTAACCGAGTCGCTCATTCATATGGATGTCGATGACCCGTCTATTTATCGAGAATTTCTGGAAGATATAAATTCTGAAATCGATAGACTGAATGCAATTATAAACGATCTGTTGACGCTGGTGAAAATAGATACTGAAGCTGAAGAGTTAAAACAAGAGCCGGTGGATCTGGTAGAGCTGGTGCATAGCACCTTGAAAGGTTTACAAATTTTGGCACAGAAGAAAAATATAAGGCTGGAGACTTTTTATGACGACCGATTGATAGTATCTGGTGATGCGGTGAAGTTGCGGCAGGTGGTAAGCAACATAGTCGATAATGCTATTAAATACACCCCAGAAGGGGGCAGAGTGACTGTCGAGGTTTACAAAGGCGTTGAAAATGCGGTGGTAAAGGTAAGCGATACCGGCATAGGAATACCAGCCAAGGACCTGCCGCATATTTTTGATAGATTTTTCAGGGTGGATAAGGCAAGGTCAAGGACTACGGGCGGCACAGGCTTGGGCTTATCTATAGCACAGAAGATCGTGTTGCAGCATGGAGGAAACATACGTGTGGTGAGCGAGGAGGGGAAGGGCAGCACTTTTTATGTGGAACTGCCAATTAAAGAAAACAAACAATGATAATTGTTGTTTTGTTAGAGTTATTTAAATTTTTTGTAAAAATAGTTTGTTATAATAAAAAAGCAGTGAAGGTGAAGAAGGGATATGGGAATGCGCAGTTTAAAGCGTTTATCAATATTGGCATTTATTTTAGCTATAACTATTATCTTAGCAGGGTGTAATACCATTTTTGACAGAATAATATTTTTTAACAGGAGAAACGATTTAGGGGACAAACAGCAGCAGAAGTATATAAACCCTGAGCCTCAGATCAGCGAGGTCAATGTGACTTTATACTTTAAACATTACTTGGCCGACTATCTGGTGCCTGAAAAAAGGGCGGTGCAAAAAGGGAGCCAGTCGATTGAGTACGTTGTAGTATCCGAGCTGCTCAAAGGGCCTACGTTTGAACGGGTTGCTGTAATGCCCCCCAATGTCAAGGTGTTGGATGTTACACGCAACGGCGATACCGTCTTTGTAAACTTAAGCGAAGAGTTCAGGGGCGATATTGACCTTGCTGCGGTGCGCAAGGATAACGTACCGGAGAACCAAAAGGAAAATGTATTGGCTCAGATGAAGATGCTTTGCATCTATTCGATTGTAAACTCGCTTACCGAATTGGATGGCGTCAACAGGGTGAAGATACTGGTCAACAACCGGGCACTCACGTATGAGGAGATGGGGGCTGAGCTCATAGCCTCGCAGACGGCAAGTGTTGATAAGGACACTCCCGTTATGGCGCTTACGCGTAACAAGAATTTTATCTTAAGCCCCTCTGAAGCGGTAAGGCAGGTGTTTAATTCTCTTGTAGGAGAGCCGGATTGGGAAAGAATTGATGCTTTCCTGGCGCGAAAGAATGCCGATGGGAGAGAGCGCCCGCCTATAGATGAGATACAAAAGGTATATTCAGCTTATGTTGCAGGTTTGGAGTTTGATAGCAACAATTTTATAATGAGCGAGGAGATTAAACCTGATGGGGAGGCTTTTGTTACGGTAACATATGCAATCAAGTATGCCAACGGAAAAAAGGAAAGCCGCGACAGCGATGTGTTGAGGGTGGTAAATGAACAAGGGATTTGGAAGTTGAGGCTGCCGGGCTTTTTTACCAATGTTGAGTAACTGTGCTTTTGGATTTGTGGGGTGCTGAAAGTGAGGTTAACATCAAGTTAGCAATAATTTTAATTTGATCTTTAACAGGAGGTAAGGATTAAAGCAAAAGGTCTGGCAGGTGTTTGTTGTAAATAAACAGCAGGTGAGGATGGTGATGCATTTGGTGGTCAATGGAGGATGGTCAACAGGCTGACGACAAAGGAGGGATCGTATGATGTATAGGTTTATTCGGGCAGTTGCTGTAGCAGTTGTGTTTGCAGTTCTAGCCGTGGTATTTGCCTCCTGTAGTGCAATGCCAAAAAGTCAGGTGGATGAAAAGATGGAAACACAGCAAAGTAGAGGAAAGACGACTAAGAACGATTTTTTTAGAAGTTTAGGGGATATTGAGCAGGATGAAAATCTATATTCTATATTGAAAGATAGTGATGTCTATTCTGTTGATGTCGTGTTGTACTTTTATAACCCCGATACCAACAAGTTGGAACCCGAGAAGCGAACTATTAACCTTCAGAAAACAGACCAGATTTTGAATGTGGTCATAAGCCAATTTTTACAGGGGCCAAAGGTTAAAGGGCTGAAACATGTCATATCTCCTAAGGTAAAGCTACAGAAAGTGGAACGCTACGGAAATGTGGTGGGCGTGTATCTGTCAAAGGAATTTTTAGAAAGCGAGGACATCGCTATTGCTAGGGCTGCACTGGTAAACACAATATTGGAGTCTCAGGAAGCGAAGTATGTGAAGATATATGTGGAAGGGCGGGAACTGACCCATAATGGGAAGGACGATGGACAGATTTTAGGGCTTTTGACAAAATATCCAAATGAGGTGGAACAAATTAGATCACGAGAGCTGGAGCTCACTTCACAGGGGGATGTCAAGTATATCAAGAGGGAGATATATTTTCAGGATCATGAGAGGAGGTTTTTGGTTCCAGAAATAAGGGATGTTCCCGTCAGCCAAGGGAAATACGTTGAAGCGATTGTGGGCGAATTGATAAAAGGGCCGGTCAGCGAAAACGAAGGATTGTATCCTACTATACCCAGTGGGACGCAGCTTATGGATGTTAAGTTTGTCGAGGATGCAGATTCATCAAAGGGAGTTGAACTGTACTTTTCAAAAGAGTTTAAATTGTCCTTTAACAAGGAGGCTAATTCCGAAACCTTGATGGTGGGCTCACTGGTTTATAGTTTAACAGATTTACCTGGTGTAGACTGGATAAGGATATATTACCAGAATGAAAATGGCGAATACGTGAATACCCCAGTGGTGTCCATGGGTTTAAACAGGAGGTTTGACAAGGATAGCTTGCCATTTCAGCTGGGTAAAAGGATCAAGGTATATTTCAGCGATAAAGATGCTATGAACTTGGTCCCAGAGTATAGGATTATAAACAGAGATTCCAAAGATATAGTAAATGAGATATTGAATGAGCTAATTGAGGGCCCTTCTCAAGAAGGACATATGGCGGTCATCCCCTCCAATATTTCAGTAGGGGATATTAAGGCGTATGTAAGCGGGCAAACAGCCTTTGTAAATTTGCCCTCAAAGTTCAATCCATCTGGACTGGGAAGCACAGGTGAGATTATGGCCCTTTACGCCATCGTAAACTCTCTCACTGACCCTGTTAATACCGACAACGTCAGGCAGATTCAATTTTTGGTGGACGGCAAGGTAACCAATGAATTTGGGCATATGTCGCTGGCTGATCCCTTTGTGCGAAATCCTGAGTTGATAAAGGAGTAGGGATGGATGCTTGTTGAATTGATGATGGCTGATAGCTGAGAGGAGCCATGTAAGAGTAAGGCTCCGCATTTTTTATGATTATGAGGAATATAAGCGCCTTGTTTGATATGTCAACTTTCAAACGGTTTTATCAAAAATAGGCAAGAAGACCTCATATTCTGCAACATGGCGATTAATTGCGGGTGAAGGCAAGTGTAGATGCCTCAAAGTAGCTGGCGAGTCTACCATTTGGCAAAGGGTCAGTAGTGGGTGTGTGAGCCACCCACCAAATTTCTCACAAAGCCACCACCTTGGCAGTTACTTCATTAATCTTTTTTCCTCTTCATCCTTCTCTGTTGCTTTAAAAATTCCTTAAACTGTTCTATTACATACAGGTCTTCTTCGCTCATAAGTTCATCATCTTCGTTGTTTTTATTTTGTTGGTCATTTGATTTAACGTTGTTGTAGGGATTACGAATATTGGAGTACCCAAGAAGATAATCTATGGATACGCCAAAAACCTCGGCAATTTTTCCTATTATATCGATTCTGGGTTTCCGTTCACCATTTATATACCTGGATATAGTAACCTCAGTTACCCCTATTCGTTCTGCTAATTCCCTTTGCGTCATATCCTTTTCATCCAGCAGTTCCTGAAGCCTTTTTATGAATATGTCCATCCGCTTTACCCCTTTCTTAACCAAATATTATAATCCGCTTTGCTTTAGAACATAAAAAAACTTACCTAAATTATAAAAATATTATTGACATTAACCGTTTGGTATAGTAAAATATGATTAGCCAATTGGTTAAACAACAGTGGCAGTAATTGAACATGGAAATTTTGGCTGAAGTCGGTGAAGCTTTTTAAAATTTATATGAGAAGCCTGGGCTGTAGGAGAGATGAAACTAGGTGGTTGTGGATAAGTAGGCAGCACATCATCTCGTATAGTATAAACCACATTATGCGGCATTTCCAACATAGCATACAAACCAGGAAAGTTGGACAAAGAGTTGGACAACATTGGTTTTAAGTGAGTTTTTATGGAGAGGAGAGATAGCTGTCAGGTTTGTGCAATGGTCAATAATGATTGGACTGTTAAAATTAAGTAGCAGGGAAAGAATGATTATAGCCATTAATAGTATTATATATTTGGCAGCATTAATGTGCAAAATAATTTTCAGTTTTGTTTAGTTTAAAGAGTTCTAATTTTGGCGTAATTGAATAAAATTAGTTATAGAATCTATGAAGTGTCTAGATTGTATTCCTATATTTGGAATAATGTTAAAAATAATGTAGAGAACAATTATTTAACTCTTATTCTGCAAAAAACAAGTAAAATTGGTAAGGTTACCATAAATATAGCACAGTTACTAAAGCTGTGATAAATTGATTTATCATAAATTCATCACAGGGGGTAGTAACTATACAAACCACCATTGTAAATCATAATAACAAATTAGTTGCTTTTTGCAAGATGTAAATTATGGAATGAATGAAGCACAGTTTAATCAATTTTATATTCTATCAAAAATTAAACAATTTGATGTTTTGACAAATAGCTGGTATGCAAGTATGTCACTAATAGAAGAAACTCTATGTAATAGGTATGATGTTATGGGGTGAGTTAAAGCCAATAAGACGATTTCTCCTTGTGAAGTCAAGATTGGGATTTCAGTTTATTAACTGGATTGAGCCATCTAACCTTAATCTGGTTATCGTTGATGGAAAATAGGTGTAAAGATAAAGTTGGTAAATTTAGTTTGTGAATTTTAATATATTATTTGAGAAGTTGAAGCCAAAATCATCAAAGAAGACAAAAAATGAAGTAGTTTAGTTTTCATATAGGGTTTCTTTCTTTATTATTATAAATTAAAGATCAAGTCCAAATTTTTGTGTAAAATTCCCTCTGGCTAGAATCAGGTTAAATTATCACCACTAATCTTTAAATTTTACTGCTTCCGGCTTCTTTTAGGTCAAGGATTCGCTATCGCCGGGCTGCGCCCGTCCTTGACCTAAAAGAGCCTCCAGCAGTTTTAT